>CAZACH010000128.1:0-6851 GCA_964483275.1 uncultured Sphingomonadaceae bacterium
TGACCAACGAACTGGTCGACCGCGCCTGGGAGATCATCGAGAAGGTCGAGAGCGAAGGCGGCATGGCCAAGGCGGTCGCCGCCGGCTGGCCCAAGGCGATGATCGAGGAGGCCTCGGCCGCCCGCGCCGCGCGCGTCGACCGGGTCGAGGACGTCATCGTCGGCGTCAACAAGTACAAGCTCGCCAAGGAAGACCCGATCGACATTCTCGACATCGACAACGTCAAGGTGCGCGAGGCGCAGATCGCGCGGATCGCGAAGATGAAGGCCGCGCGCGACGAGGCGGCCTGCCAGGCGGCGCTCGACGCCCTGCGCGAGGGCGCGCGCGGCAACGGCAATCTGCTGGCGCTCGCCGTCGACTGCGCCCGCCAGCGCGCGACGCTGGGCGAGATCAGCCTGGCGATGGAGGATGTCTTCGGCCGCTTCGGCACCAACCCGACCCCGGTCAAGGGCATTTATGGCGGCGCCTATCAGGATGATCGCCGCTGGGCGCGCCTGCTGGACGGCGTCGAGTCCGTTTCCAACCGCAAGGGCCGCAAGCCGCGCATGTTCGTCGCCAAGATGGGGCAGGACGGCCATGACCGTGGCGCCAATCTGGTGTCGTCGGCGTTCGGCGACCTCGGCTTCGACGTGGTTGCCGGGCCGCTGTTCCAGACGCCGAAGGAAGCCGCTGAAATGGCGATCAAGGCGAATGTCGACGTGGTCGGCGCCTCCAGCCTCGCCGCCGGCCACAAGACGCTGATCCCCGAACTGATCGGCCATCTGCGCGACGCCGGCCGCGCCGACATCAAGGTGGTGGCGGGCGGCGTCATCCCGGCGCAGGATTATGACGTCCTGCGCGAGGCGGGGGTGCAGGCGATCTTCGGCCCCGGCACCAATCTGGTCGAGGCGGCGGGCGCGGTGCTCCAGCTGCTCGGCCACAACCTGCCGCCGCTTGAGGACGCCGCCTGATGCGCAACGACTGGACGCGGGACGAGATCGCGGCGCTGTTCGACCTTCCGTTCAACGACCTGATCTTCCGCGCCCACACCACGCACCGGCAGCATCACGCCGCCAATGAGGTGCAGTTGTCGACGCTGCTGTCGATCAAGACCGGCGGCTGCGCGGAGGATTGTGGCTATTGCAGCCAGAGCGCCTTCGCCGACAGCGGGGTCAAGGCCGAAAAGCTGATCGACGTCGATGCCGTGGTCGCCGCCGCGCGCGATGCCGCCGACAACGGCTCCGACCGCTTCTGCATGGGCGCTGCGTGGCGCAGCCCCAAGGAGCGGGACATGGACGCGCTGTGCGACATGGTGCGGCAGGTCAAGGCGCTCGGCCTCGAAACCTGCATGACGCTCGGCATGCTGACCGACGATCAGGCGGCGCGGCTGGCCGAGGCGGGGCTGGATTATTACAACCACAATCTCGACACCTCGCCCGAATATTATGGCGAGGTCATCACCACGCGGACCTATGCCGACCGGCTGGAAACGCTGGAGCGGGTGCGGCAGGCCGGCATCTCGGTATGCTGCGGCGGTATCCTCGGCATGGGCGAGGGGCGCGACGACCGGGTGGGCTTCCTCCACGCGCTCGCCACCCTGCCGCGCCATCCCGAAAGCGTGCCGCTCAACGCGCTGGTGCCGATCCCCGGCACCTCGCTCGGCGACCGGCTGGGCGCGGCGATGGCCGAACGCATCGACGATATCGAGTTCGTGCGCACCGTCGCGGTGGCGCGGATCGTCATGCCGCTCGCCATCGTCCGCCTGTCGGCCGGGCGGGAGAGCATGGGCGATGCGACGCAGGCGCTGTGCTTCATGGCCGGCGCCAATTCGATCTTCACCGGCGACAGGCTGCTGACCACCGGCAATGCGGGCAATTCGGCCGATGCCGAGCTGTTCGACAAGCTCGGCCTGAAACCGATGCACAGCGAGGAACCCGCGCGTCTGGCGGCGGAATAACCAAGAACAGGGCAAAACCAGAATGTTCGACAAGATACTGATCGCCAACCGTGGTGAAATCGCCTGCCGCGTCATCCGCACGGCGCGCAAGATGGGCATCAAGACCGTCGCCGTCTATTCGGACGCCGACGCGCGCGCGCCGCATGTCCAGATGGCCGACGAGGCGATCCGCCTCGGCCCGCCGCCGGCCGGCGAAAGCTATCTGCTGGCCGACGCGATCATCGCGGCGTGCAAGTCGACCGGCGCGCAGGCGGTGCATCCGGGCTATGGCTTCCTGTCGGAGCGCGAGAGCTTCGCCAAGGCGCTGGCGGACAACGACATCGCCTTCATCGGGCCGCCGCCCAACGCCATCGCCGCGATGGGCGACAAGATCGAATCCAAGAAGCTGGCCAAGGCGGCCGGCGTCAATGTCGTGCCGGGTTTCCTCGGTGAAATCGCCGACACCGAGGAGGCGGTCCGCATCGCCGGCGAGATCGGCTATCCGGTGATGATGAAGGCCTCGGCCGGCGGCGGCGGCAAGGGCATGCGCCTCGCCTATAGCGAGCGCGACGTGCGCGAGGGCTTCGAGGCGACCAAGGCGGAGGGCCTGTCCTCCTTCGGCGACGACCGCGTCTTCATCGAGAAGTTCATCGAAAGCCCGCGCCACATCGAGATCCAGGTGCTCGGCGACAAGCATGGCAACATCGTTTATCTCGGCGAGCGCGAATGCTCCGTCCAGCGCCGCCACCAGAAGGTGGTGGAGGAGGCGCCGTCGCCCTTCGTCACGCCGGAAATGCGGAAAGCGATGGGCGAGCAGGCGGTCGCGCTGGCCGCCGCGGTCGGCTATTATTCGGCGGGCACGGTCGAGCTGATCGTCTCCGGCGCCGACGTCACCGGCAAGAGCTTCTATTTCCTGGAAATGAACACCCGCCTGCAGGTGGAGCATCCGGTGACGGAGGAAGTCACCGGCCTCGACCTCGTCGAGCAGATGATCCGCGTCGCCTATGGCGAGAAGCTCGGCTTCACGCAGGATGACGTCAAGCTGACCGGCTGGGCGATCGAGAACCGCGTCTATGCCGAGGACCCCTATCGCGGCTTCCTGCCGTCGATCGGCCGCCTCAGCCGCTATCGCCACCCGCCGGCGGCGCCGGGCGTGCGCGTCGATGACGGCGTCGAGGAAGGCTCGGAAATCTCGATGTTCTACGATCCGATGATCGCCAAGCTGATCACCCATGGCGACACGCGCGAGGAAGCCATCGACCGGCAGGTCGAGGCGCTCGACCGCTATGTCGTCGAGGGCGTCGGCAACAACATAGATTTCCTGTCGGCCCTGATGCAGCATGAGCGCTTCCGCGACGGGCGCCTGACCACAGGTTTCATTGCCGAGGAATATCCCGACGGCTTCACCGGCGCGCCGGCGGCCGCCGAACTCAAGACCGACCTCGCGGCGGTGGCGGCGATGCTGGCGACCTGCACGGTGCTGCGCGCGGCGGCGATCGACGGGCAGCTCAACGGCCCGATCGAACCGTCGCGCACCTGGGTCGTGCGCCTCGACGGCAGCGATTACGAGGTGGCGCTGGACGCCGGCGAGGCCGGATGGATCGCCACGGTCGACGGCGGCACCCCGCTGCGGCTGGAGGGCGGCTGGGCGCCCGGCCAGACGCTGTTCGACGGCACCGTCGATGCGCGCCCGCTGGCGGTGCGGATCGCGCGGCGCGGCTCGATCTGGCGGCTGACCACGCACGGCGCGACGCATGAGGCGCGGGTGCTCAGCCCGCGCGCGGCGGAGCTTGCCGGCCACATGATCGAGAAGGTCGCGCCCGACATGTCGCGCTTCCTGCTCTGCCCGATGCCGGGCCTCGTCGTCGACATCCATGTCGGCGAGGGCGACAAGGTCGAGGCCGGCCAGCCGCTGGCGATCGTCGAGGCGATGAAGATGCAGAACATCCTGCGCGCCGAGAAGGCGGGCGTCGTGCGCGCGGTCAACGCCAAGCCGGGCGAGAGCCTGGCGGTCGATGCCGTCATATTGGAGTTCGAGGCGGCCTGACCCTCGACAAGCCGGCTGCTTGCCGGTCATAAAGCAGGTGGAGGGATGTGATTGATGGCAGGATCATGCGGCGATGAGCCGGAGGACGGCGATCTGGTGGAACCATCGGACCGGGACGCCGCGATCCCGGACGAGGTCTTGCAGGCGATCAGAACCCTGCTGCGCTGGACCGGCGACGATCCCGCGCGCGAGGGGCTGCGCGACACGCCCGGCCGCGTCGCGCGGGCGTGGAAGGAATATTGCCAGGGCTATGAGGGCGATCCGTCCCACCATCTCAGCCGCACCTTCGAGGAGGTCGGCGGCTATGACGAGATCGTCCTGCTGCGCGACATCCCGTTCCAGTCGCACTGCGAGCATCACATGGCGCCGATCATCGGCAAGGCGCATATCGCCTATCTGCCCCGCGATCGCGTCGTCGGCATCTCCAAGCTCGCCCGCGTCCTGCACGGCTTCGCCCGCCGCCTGCAGGTGCAGGAACGCCTGACCGCCGAGGTCGCGGACTGCATCTGGGAGCATCTGCACCCGCTCGGCGTCGCGGTGGTGATCGAGGCGAGCCATGCCTGCATGACCGCGCGCGGAGTCCGCACGCCGGGCGTCAGCATGACCACCAGCCGCATGATGGGCGTATTCCGCGACGACGAGCGCTCCCGCCGCGAGGTGCTGGCCCTGATGGGCCTATAGGGCATCGTGCGTTAAATCAGCGCTGTCCCAAAATCAGCACTGTCCCATTCCCAACCCCCGTTCGTCCTGAGCCTGTCGAAGGACGACTGCGCCAACTTGCGGCTCTGCTCCGGACCTCGCGGGTGGGAAGGCTTGCGCAGTCGTCCTTCGACAGGCTCAGGACGAACGGAGGATGTAACGAACGGGGGGTGTAACGAACGAGTGCCGCGTTATACTCCTGTAAGCTCTCAGATCAGCCCGGCGAGCGGGCTTGAGGGGTCGGCATACATGCGCCGTCCCATGCGGCCGGCGCGATAGGCGGCGCGGCCGCTTTCGACCGCCAGCCGCATGGCGCGCGCCATCAGGATCGGGTCCTTGGCCTCGGCGATGGCGGTGTTCATCAGCACGCCGTCGCAGCCCAGTTCCATCGCCTGCGCCGCGTCCGATGCCGTGCCGACGCCGGCATCGACCAGCACCGGCACCTTGGCGCCTTCGACGATCAGGCGGATGGTGACGCGATTCTGGATGCCGAGGCCGCTGCCGATCGGCGCGCCGAGCGGCATGATCGCGACGGCGCCGGCATCCTCCAGCCGCTTGGCCATGATCGGGTCGTCGGTGCAATAGACCATCGGCTCGAAGCCTTCCTTCGCCAATATCTCGGTGGCGCGGACGGTTTCGATCATGTCGGGGTAGAGGGTGCGGGCCTCGCCCAGCACCTCCAGCTTGACCAGCGTCCATCCGCCGGCCTCGCGCGCCAGCCGCAGGGTGCGCATCGCCTCGTCGGCGGTGAAGCAGCCGGCGGTGTTGGGCAGATAGGTGATCTTCTTCGGGTCGATGAAGTCGGTCAGCATCGGCGCCTTGGGGTCGGAGACGTTGACCCGGCGCACGGCGACGGTGACGACCTGCGCGCCCGATGCCTCGACGGCGGCGGCATTCTGCGCGAAATCCTTGTATTTGCCGGTGCCGACGATCAGCCGGGAGGTGAAGCTGCGCCCCGCCACGGTCCAGCTGTCGGCATCGGCGGCCGGCGCATCGCCGCCGCCGACGAAATGCACGATCTCCAGCGCGTCGCCATCGGCGAGGCGGACGTCGCCATAGGTCGAGCGGGGAACGACCACCAGGTTGCGCTCCACCGCGACCTTGGTGGGGTCGAGGCCGAGTTTTGCCACGAAATCGGCGAGGCTGCTGCCGGCGGCGACGCGATGCGGCTCGCCGTTGACGTTGAGAGACAGGGTGTCAGTGGTCATTTCGGTCCAGATCATAGAGTGTTGCGGATAGGACACGGTTGCCGAGCTTCTTTTGAAGGTGGTGGAACCGGACCCAGTCGTTCGATAGTTATCCCCCCGTTCCCTTCCGAACTCCGGTTCGGAGGGGACTGTTGTTTTGTAGCGTAAGGAAATATTGCGCATGAAGAAGTTTCTTATCGCCGCTGTTGCGGTGGTCAGCTTCCCCGTTGCCGCCATGGCGCAGGAAACCGCTCCCGACGGGACCCGGGCTTTCGGCATCGAGCCTTATGTCGGCATTCTGGGAGGCTATCACCTGTTCGATCGCGATTCCGAGTTCGGCTCCGCGCCGACCGGCTTCCGGGGTCCCAAGGGCGCGCTGCTCAGCGGCATCGCCGGCGTCAACATTCCGCTCGGGCCGGCCTTCGTCGGCGTCGAGGGCAACGCCACCAAGGGCTTCAAGGACATCGACTGGGAATATGGCGTCAAGGGTCGCGCCGGCTTCCGCGCCGGTGAGAGCGGCCTGATCTTCGCCTCGGCCGGCTATCAGTGGGTCAACGGCAAGAAGGGCTTCACCGACGAGAAGGACTGGATCTACGGCGTCGGCGTCGAAGTCGGTCCCAAGGACATCGGTCTCGGCGGCCTGACCGGCAACAGCGGGGTTCGCATCCGCGCCCAGATCGACACCTATGATTTCGACAGCATCCGTCCGATGGCGGGTGTGGTCTTCCACTTCTGATCCAATCAGGGGTGAGGAAACGGGCCGGGGTGGCAACACCCCGGCCTTTTTTTCATGGGCGCGATGCCGCGCAGGCTTATTCGGCGGCGGGCAGATAGATTTCGCCGCCCTTCTCGCGGAACTTCTCGCTCATTTCCGCCATGCCGGCCTCGGCGTCGGCCGCGATGAAGGCGTCGGCGCTCTGGTTCTGCTTGGCGGCGAAGTCGCGGACCTCCTGCGTGATCTTCATCGAGCAGAATTTCGGCCCGCACATCGAGCAGAAATGCG
>CAZACH010000129.1:0-6810 GCA_964483275.1 uncultured Sphingomonadaceae bacterium
GCACTCCGCTAATTTACGCCACGGCCTGTGCCAAATGTTCTGACGACGGACACTGTGCCATTGGCGCTGACGCCGGACAGGGAGCCCGATTCTCACGAATACGTTCAGGCACAATTTTGCGACCCGGCAACAATGTGCCCGCCTTCATGCACAGTAGGTAATAACACGCGGCTCGCGCCGTTCGGCCGTTACCCTCGATAAACGGGTGCACCCAATTCAGCCGCCAAAGCATGAAAGCTGCCATGTACGTTGGATGTTCAGAGGCATCCCAATTTTCATGAACCAGTGAGAGACACTGATCCATAAGCGTTGGAACTTCTCTGAAGTGAGGGGGGATATGGTTCCCGACGTAGATTGGCTGATCGCGAAACCGGCCGCCGAATTGAGCGATGTTTGTCACAGCCGCATGGTTCAGGCTCCAAAGCGTATATTTATCGAACGCCTCAATGCCCTTAATCAAGCCGATCTCGATGCAATTGGTAAGGAGATCATATTGTCGAAGCAGATTCTGCTCCTGCACGCGAGCAAATAGCTCGGGGTCGGTTCCTTCACGGATGGACATAAGGACAGGCCCGCCTTGCGGCGGGCCTTACACTCAGTGAGCGAGCAAAAGCGAATGGGAGGCAGCGCGTACGCTGTCCTTAGTGATAAACTTGGATTCGGGCGCGTTGCCGAACGCAAAACTAACCCGCTGCTCCTGCAGCTCTTCGGTCGTGACCTTCCGGCCCTTGGCCGAATCGAGCAACTTCGTCAGCTCCGCATTCGCCTGCCGCACCTCGAGAAATTGTTTCCGAATAGCCATACTTCGTCTCCTGCGGCGGGAATGTGGGGTTTGAATCGCACATTCGATTCTGCCGTGCAAACGGTAAAAATATTACCTTCGTTTGCTCGGCATGCATTGAAATAACGGTTCAGCGCGCAATTGGTTCATGGAAGAATGGCGGCGCGCTGGGACGCTCCTTAGACGAACAAATGTACTTTTTGAAGGCCATTGAGCTAGATGACGATGACGTTGGCAATCTCCCGAAGCCAACGGGCAGCCGCCATCGCCTCGGCAGATCGCCCGCCATGCTTCCATGCATTCCGGTTGCCCTTAGGCGCGCCCGGATTCGTGCCGCCGTGCATCCTGCACCGCCGCTTCCCCTTCACGGCTGGGGATTGGAACGCCGTTCCCGAACGGGTCCGGGCCTGGCAGCGCGTTTCCAACAGGGCGGCACGCGCCGATTGGCCGGCGGGGTGGGTTCTCATGCCCCCCGCCGCCGGCCGGTGTTTCTTCAGAACTTGAATTCGACCGTCGCGCCCCACAGCCGCCGCTCGCCGAAGCTGGCGAAGCTGCCGAACTGGCTCTGGCTGCCGAAGGCGTAATAGGTCTTGTCGAACAGGTTCTTCACGAAAATATAGCCGCCATAGCGCTCGTCGGCGGTCTGCACGCCGATCCGGCCGTTGACGACGGCGAAGCCGCCCTGGCGGAGGAAGTCGGAATTTTCGGGGTCATAGTAGAAGCTGCTGCGGTAGGAGACCGTGCCCGACGCCGAGAATTGCAGGTCGTCATTGATCGGCTGGGTGATGTCGAGCGTCGAATTGAACTGCCAGCGCGGGGCGTTGATCATGCGGTTGCCGCTGGCGTCGAAATTGACCGCGTCGTTGACGACGAAATCCTTATATTCGCCATGCGTATAGGCGGCGCTGGTCGACAGGGTGATGCCGTCGGCGATCCGTCCGGTCAGCTCCAGCTCGGCGCCGCTGACCTTGGCCTTGTCGGCATTGAGGACGAAGGAAGTGGCATCCGCGCTCAGGGTGCGGGCGACCTGGATGTCCTTATAGTCGTAATGATAGGCCGAGGCGATGACGCGCAGGCGGCGGTCGAACAGTTCCGCCTTGTAGCCCAGTTCATAGCTGGTCAGCTTTTCCGGCTTGAACTGGTTGACGCCCACCGGCTGGCCGTTCACCAGCGCCGCCGGATTGAGCAGGTTGTTGAGGCCGCCGCTCTTGAAGCCCTTGGCCCAGCGCGCATAGACGATGCCGCCGCTCGGCAGGTTGTAATTGAGCGTCACGGCCGGTGTGAAGGCGTTTTCCTTGCGCTTGCCGGCGAACTCGACGCCGCCGGTATTGACCTGGCCGGGGAAGACCAGCGTGCGCTTTTCCTCGGCATAGCGGCCCGAGGCGATCAGTTCGATGGCGTCGCTGAACTCATAGCTGAGCTGGCCGAAGATCGCGAAGGCGTCGGCCTTGAGGGTGGAATAGAGCGTCGGCAGCGTCGCGCGCGGGAACTCGCCGGCAAGGATCTGTGCCTTGGTCAGGCCGGTCGCGCCGCCGGGGAACAGGATGGTGCCCGCTTCGCCGGCGATCCGGTCGACCGTCTTGTCGTGGAAATAGGTGCCGCCCGCGATCCACTGCAACGGCCCGTCGCCGTTCGACACGGCGCGCAGTTCCTGGCTGAAGATCTTGGAGCTGAAATCGGCGGAGAAGCCGGCGAGCGGGATCGGCGTCGCGTCGATTTCGGTCGAGCCGATCTGGCTGTTCTCACGATAGGCGGTGATCGACGTCAGGGTGATGCCGGGCAGCTCGCCCTCGATCTTCACCGACCCGCCATAATCTTCGAGATATTTGAAACCCTGCTGGTCCTGCGAGGAGGTGCGGCCGGGGCGGCCGGTCGGGATTTCGCTGGCGTCGAACTGGATGCCGGTGATCGCGGTCAGCGTCGCCGCGACGGATTCGGTCCGGGTGTTGATCCAGCCGGTGGAGTTGCGGTCGTCGATATTGGTGTAGTCGCCGCGCAGCACGATCTTCACGTCGCCGAGCTGGAAGCGCAGCTTCGCATCGACCGTGTCGCTGTTCTTGTCCTCATAATTCGCGCGGCCCTTCGGTCCCTTGGCCGGGAAATCGAAATCGGGATCGAGGTTGATCTGGCGCGTATCGCCCGCCGCGGGGCGCAGCGGATTGCTGGCATAGGCGGCCGTCGCCTTGATCAGCCCCTTGCGCTCGCGATGCGCGAAGGTGACGTTGAACGCCACCGCCTCGCTGAGCGGCACGTTGAGATAGGCCTGCGCCTCCAGCGTGTTGTAATTGCCATAGGTGAGGCGGCCGATGGCGGACAGCGTGTCGCCCGGCTCCTTGGTGACGATGTTGATGGCGCCGCCGGTGGCGTTGCGGCCATAGAGCGCGCCCTGCGGGCCTTTCAGCACCTCGACGCGCTCGAGATTGGCCAGCTCGGTCGAGGAGCTGGAACGCGGGCGCGGCACGTCGTCGATATAGATGGCGACGCTGTTTTCGGTGTAGTTGCCCGCCACCTGATTGCCGACGCCGCGCAGATAGGGCGTGAGATAGCCGTTGGAGCCATATTGCATGTTGAGGCCGACGACGGCGGTCTGAAGCTCCTCGATCCGCGAGATGCCCTGCTTCTGGAGCAGGCCGGAATCGAGCGCCTGAATCGCCATCGGAACGCTGATCAGGCTTTCGGCGCGGCGCTGCGCGGTGACGACGATGTCGGCCAGCCCGCCGCTGTTGAGGTGGGTCTGCTGGTCGGCGGCCTCGACGGCGGCGGAATCGGTGCTGCCGCTGCCGGGAAGATTGGGGTCGATCGGCGCCGGCTGCGCCCAGGCCGGCAGCGCCGCCGTCATCGCCAGCGCGAGCGCCAATCCCGACGCGGAGCGCGCGATGTTCCTGTCAATCATGCTCATCCCTCTGTTCCTCCCTTTTTTATGCGGACCCCTGTTCGGGTGCGCGGACGCGGCGGTTATGTGCGGTTCGGCCGCAAGGGGGAACGTCGCGCGCCACGGAAGTTGGATGTCCGGCGAGAAGCATCAAGAAAGGAGCGCCGCCGGGCGGGCGGATGGGCTATAGCATCGTCACCAGGCAAGCGCGGAGCGGCGGACCATGTTCAAGATCAAGGCATTTCTGGTGCGCCGGCCCGACCTCAGCATGGCCGAGTTCCGCGAACATTATGAAACCCGCCACCTGCCGCTCGCCCGCGCCACCTTTCCCGAGATCATCGAGCATCGCCGCAATTATATCGACACCGACGGCGCGCTGTTCCCGCCGGAGGTCGGCATGCCGCGCTGGGACGCGATCTCGGACATCTGGTTCGCCGACAAGGCCGGGTTCGATGCGATGGTCGCCCGCCTCGGCGAGCCGGCCGGGGCGGCGATCAGCGAGGACGAACTGCGCTTTCTCGACCGCCCGCGCTGCGGGATGATGGTGGTCGAGGAAGTCCGGTAGCGTTTGACGCGGCCGCGAAGGCGGCACCGGCCCGCTCCCCCCACCCGCCATAAAAAACCGCTCGACTTGCGGCGGCCTCGCGGGGCATGCGGCCTGACAGTCGCCCAAGCTGGAAGTCCCATCGTGTCCTTGCCGAATGCCGCGCAGCAGGTCGAGCCCGCCATCGGGGCTGGGGACGCCGACGCGCTGGCGCTTTACGTCCACTGGCCGTTCTGCGCGTCGAAATGCCCCTATTGCGATTTCAACAGCCATGTCCGGGCGGAGGTCGACCAGGCGGCATGGCGCGCGGGACTGCTCGCCGATCTCGCGCATGAAGCGGCGCTGACGCCGGGCCGGCGGCTCGGCTCGATCTTCTTCGGCGGCGGCACCCCCTCGCTGATGCCGGCGGCGACGGCGGCGGCGGTGATCGAGGCGGCGGTGGCGGCATGGCCGGCGACGGACGATGTCGAAATCCCGCTGGAAGCCAACCCGTCGAGCGTCGAGGCATCGCGCTTCGCGGATTTCTAGAAAGCCGGCGTCAACCGCGTGTCGCTGGGCCTTCAGGCGCTGCACGACGACGCGCTGCGCTTCCTGGGCCGCGCGCATGACGTGGCCGAGGGGCTGGCCGCGCTCGAAGTCGCGCAGCGCAACTTCTCGCGCGTGTCGTTCGACCTCATCTATGCCCGGCCGGGCCAGACCGAGGCGGCGTGGCAGGCGGAGCTGGAGCGCGCGCTGGCCTTCGGCACCGGCCACCTCTCGCTCTACCAGCTCACCATCGAGGCGGGCACGCGCTTCGCCACGCTGGCGCGCGAGGGGCGGCTGACGATCCCGGACGGCGACACGGCGGCGGGCCTCTATGAACTGACGCAGGCGCTAACCGGCGCGGCGGGGCTGCCGGCCTATGAGATTTCCAACCACGCCCGGCCGGGGGAGGAGAGCCGGCACAACCTCGTCTATTGGCGCTATGGCGACTATCTCGGCATCGGTCCCGGCGCGCACGGCCGGCGCGGCGGCCGGGCCACGTCACGCCATCGCAAGCCGGAGAACTGGCTGAACGCCATCGGGCGCGACGGCCACGGCATCGCGGCGGACGAGGCGCTGACGCCGGAGCAGCGCTCCGACGAAGCGCTGCTGATGGGGCTGCGGCTGGCCGAGGGCATCGACGCGGCGCGCTTCGCCCGCAACAGCGGGCGCGACCTGTGGGACATCGTCGACCGCGACGCCGTCCGCCGCTTCGCCGCGCTGGGACTGGTCGAGGCGTCGGACGAGCGGCTGGCCGCCACCGCCGCCGGCCGGCAGGTGCTGGACCGCCTGCTCGGCGAGATCGCGCTGGCCTGAGCCGGTCAGTCCTGGCCGAAGTTGCGCGGCGCCGGCGACACCGTGGTGAAGCCGCCCGGCCCGATCTGCTGGACCTCCATCGCGCGCTGGACCTCGCCATTGGGCAGGAAGCGGAACGCGCCGTCGATGCCCGAAAAGCCGCCGCGATCGGTCAGCACGGAGACCGGGAAGGGCTTGCCCATCTGCCAGCGCCCGCCGATGCGGTTGATCAGCAGCACGCTGTCATAGCCGAGGCTGGCGAGGCGATAGGGCGCGCCGCCGAAGCGCTGGCGATAATGGCCGACGAGCTGGCGGAAATTATCGTCCGGCACCGCCGCGAACCAGGCGCCATGCAGGCGCGAGACCTGCGACAGGCCGCTTTCGAGGCTCCACAATTCAGGCCCGATCAGGCGGACATTGCCAAGCCCGGCGCGCGCCAGCAGCGGCGCGCTCGCCACCACGGTGCGGCCGCTGTCGGCGATCAGCAGCGCCTCGAACGGCGGCGCGGCGGTGTGTGCGGTCGTGCGCGCCACCGTGCCGTCCTTGCGCAGCGCCGCCGACGGGGCCGGCGCGTCGCCGCCCAGCTTGCGGATCGCCGCGCCGAGCGAGGCCGGGTCGCGATTGAACGTCACCATGGTGGTGACGCGCGAATCATTGTCGCGCGCGGCATCGAGCAGGGCGCTGGAGACGCGCTGGCCATAGGTGCCGCTGGGGATCATCGCGCCGAGCCGGTCGACGCCGCGCGACTTGGCATAGCCGACGACGCGCGTGATCGCCTGCGCGGGCTGATAGCCCAGCACCCAGGTGCCGCCACCGCCGAGCGACTGGTCGTTCGAGAAGGCGAGCACCGGAATCTGCGCGCCGCGCGCCACCGGCTTCACCGCCGTCACGTCGGTCGCCAGCAGCGGGCCGAGGAACAGGCGGTTGCCCTCCGCGACGGCGCGCTGGGCGGCGGCGGCGGCGCCGGTCGCAGTATTATAGACGGTCAGGCTGATCTGCTGATTGCCCGAATCGAGCAGGGCGAGATTGGCGGCATTGGCGATCGATTGGCCGAGCGCCGCATTCTTGCCGGTGGTCGGCACCAGCAGCGCGACGCGGTGGCGCTGGTCGGCGGTGGGCGTGGTGGGCTTTTGCGCGGTGGGCGGCGGCGTGCGGTCCGGCCGCTCGCGCGTGCCCGGGGCCGCGCAGGCGGCCAGCGCCATCGTCAACACGCCCGCAGCCAGAAAACCGCGCCGCGTGGCACCCCGCCCTTGCCCGTTCGTCGCCGCTTCTGCCATGGTTTCAGCCCTTATGATT
>CAZACH010000130.1:0-3236 GCA_964483275.1 uncultured Sphingomonadaceae bacterium
CGCCGTCTTGCTGTTGTTGTCCGGATTGCCGTCCCGCGCGAGTTCCTGGCCGCCACTGTCCACACCCGGCGCGATCGTCGCCGTGTTGGTCACGTCGGAAAGGAGCGGCCCCGCATAGGGATAGGCGGCGCGCGCATGGAGCCTGACGGTGACTTGCGACTCGTCCGGCGGGAAATGGCCGTCGAGCGTGCACAGCACGCTGTTCGTGCCGGTGCAGGACATCGCGCTGACGCTCGCGGCTCCCGAAGGCACGGCGGTTGGGGCGGGATCGGCCAGGACAAAGCCCGTGGGCAGCGTGTCCGTCACCCGGACCTGCGCGATCGGGGAGATGCCGTTGTTCCGGATCGTGATGGCGTATTCGATCGGCGCGTTGATCCCGGCCGGCGAGCTGCCGAGGCGGGTTTTCGAGACGACCTCCAGATCGGCGGACGGCAGGATCGTGGTGGTCTGGACCGCGCGGTTGTTGGCAAGCTGGGAATCGGCCTGATTGACCGAGACATTGTCCTGCTCGAGCGCGACCACCTGCACCTCGTTCGTGAAGGTCAGCGAGCCGGTCGGCGCACTCCCGCCGGGTGTGAAGCGCAGGCGGAAGACGACCTGATTGAGCGCATCGAGATAATTGCCGGCCGGCGATCCGGCATGGAGGCGGCATTCGATATTCGCCCCGCTGGGCGCGCAATCGGGCGCCGGCGGCGTATAGAGCGACAGCCCCCCGGTCGCCGGGACCGGGTTCACGCTGAATCCCGCCAATGTCATCGTATAGCCGGCCGGCGGCTGCGGAATGTCGGTGATGACGATATTCGTCGCGCGCGATGGGCCGAAGTTCGAAACGCGGACATCGTAGACCAGCTCTTCGCCGTAGCGCAGCGGATCATATTCGGGGCCGGGTTCCTGCTTCGTGATCGCGAGGTCGAAGGTCGGCGCGGTCACCCCATGCGTGACCACGGCGCTGTTGTTGGTCGTATCGCTTTCGACCGTGTCGGTGGTGACATTGGCCGTGTTGGTGTGGCTGATCGGGAAGCCCGATGTCGCGCCGCCGAAGGGGAAGCGCGCCCGAACCGCCTGCGTCACCTGGAACGCCTGTCCACGGGTGAACTGCCCCATGCTGCAGCTGATCACGCCGGTCGCGTCGTCCTTCGCGCAGCTGCTGCCGCCCTTGGTCGAGGACGGATTGCCGACCAGTTCGAAGCGCGCGGGGTCGATGGTGTCGGAAACCACGACATTGTCGGCCGGGTTCGCCCCGTTGTTGCGCACGCTGATCGTGTAGGTGGAAATGACGCCAACCCGGGCCGGACTGGGCGAAATCGACTTCGCGGTGACCTGCATGTCGGCCAGTGGAGCGACCGTATATTGCGCCTGGGAGCTATTGTTGGCGCTGTTGCTGTCGATGGTGTCCGACGACGTGATGGTCGCGATGTTCGTGAAACTGCCGCTATTGACCGGCCGGTCGATGCGGATGATCGCCGTCTCGGTGTCACCCGCGCCGAGATTGGTGAGATTCCAGGTGATGCGCCCTGTCGCGGCGGCATAGGCGGTGTTGCCGCTCGACGCGCTGATCCCCGCAAAGCCGGTCGTGAAACCGCCGGCGTTGAGCGCGTTCGGGAGCGTATCGCTCACCGTGACCGAGCCGGCCGGCGCCGACCCGACATTGCTCGCCCGCAGCCGGATATAGAAGCTCTGCGCCGTGGCGGGGACCGTCAATGCCGGCGCCTGCGTCCAGGGGCCGGCCGGGTTGAGCGCAACCTCCTTCACCACGGCGAGGTCGGTCGTGACGGTGGTCGCGCGAACGCTGGCGCCGTTGCAATCATTGGCCGAATTGGTGTCAACCGGCGTCGCGAGCGATCCGCCCGTCGCGCCCGTGCAGGCGGTGTTGGCAAGATTCGCGTTGGCCGTCGGTCCGGCCCGCGTGACGAGCGTCAAGGTGATCGTGCCGTTGACGGCAAGCGTTCCGCTATTGACGGTATCGCACGCAATCTGGCCGCCCGTTTGCGAGCAGTTCCAGGCGGCATTGGCGGACACGAAGCTTTCGTCGGCCGAAACCGCGTCCGTGACCCTGAGCGGTGCGCCCGGACCATAGGTCAGGACCGATGGACCGTTGTTCCTGACCGTGATCGTGCTCGTCATCGCACCCCCGGCCGCGACCGGATTGGGGGTCTTGGACTTGCTGACGCTCAGGTCCGCGGTCGGCGGGACGATGCGGTAGGTCGCCGTCGCGCTGTCATTCGCGCTGTTCGGATCGTTGAGGCCGGGCGGTGGCGTAATCGTCGCCACGTTCACCTGATTGCCCGCGGTGACGCTGTTCGCCGTGACCGGAATCGCGAAGCTGCGGCTCGCACCGTTGGCAAGCGAACCACCATTGCAGGTGACGGTCTGGCCCGATGCGCTGCACCCCGCCGGCATCGTCCCCAGGGTGAAATTGCTGGCGAACGTGTCGCTGATCGTCGCTCCGGCGACGGTTTGCGGACCGTCGTTGAAGATCGTCAGCGTGACGGTCGCGCCGGAACCCGCGACGATCGTTGCCGGCATTGATTTCGCGGCGCGAAGATCGCTGCCCTCGAGGATCGTCGTCACCACCGGCGGCGCCGCGTTGTTGGACAGGTTGGGGTCGAGAACCAACGGGTCGCTCAACGACGCGAAGGCGTTGTTCGTGATCGTGCCGCTCGATTGCCGGATCACCCGGCCGGTGACCGTGATGACGGGCAGAGCGCCGGTCGTGGCCGCGCCGGTATAGTTGCAGGTGACGGTCGTGCCGCTGTCGGAGCAGGACCAGTTGGTCCCGGTCGCCGACTGGAACGCGAAGTCGCTTGCGGGCGGCAGATTGTCGGTCAGCCTGATCGCCGACGTCGCGTCGGGACCAGCGTTCGTCACCGCGATCTTGTAGGCGACCGTTCCCCCCGCCGGGATGCTGTGGGTCGGCAGGTCATCCGTCTTCGAAACCGCGAGGTCCGCGCCGACCTGAACGGCCGGCGTCACTGTCAGGCTGTCGTTCGCCGGATTGGTGTCATTCGCCGACACGCTGGAGATCGTTGCCGTCGTACCGGCGGAGCCGAGCGCGATCGCCGTCGCCTTATAGGTGAACGTCT
Organism: uncultured Sphingomonadaceae bacterium; assembly: GCA_964483275.1. Lineage (GTDB taxonomy): Bacteria > Pseudomonadota > Alphaproteobacteria > Sphingomonadales > Sphingomonadaceae > JBBCJR01. The sequence goes on from CAZACH010000130.1 coordinate 3,084, forward strand.
GGTTGCCGACGGGCAGAGGCGGAAGATTGCAGGCAAGCGTCTGCGCGCCGATGGCGCCGCTGAGGGTGCAATAGGATGGGAAGCCGCCGGCGTCGACACGAAAGCGGCTCGACACCGCGATGGTGACGATCGCATCCGCAACCGTGCCCGGCC
>CAZACH010000130.1:3246-6780 GCA_964483275.1 uncultured Sphingomonadaceae bacterium
GGCAGCGCGTCCTTGACCTTGATCTCGGTGGCCGTGCCCGGCCCGTTGTTCGTCGCCCGGATCGTGAACTCCGTCTCCGCGCCGTTCGGAACCGGGTCCGGCAGCCAGCTATAGCCCGAGACCTGAACGTCCGCCGCCATCGCCGGCGCCGCCGCGACGAGAGCCAGCAGAACGAGCAGGCGACGCACAAACAGACGGCCGCGTGAAGCGGTCGAAAAAAGATGTACCACGGATTACCCCCGAACGGCTCGAATGAGACGTATGCGGGGCCAACTGGACGACCCAGGGTTAACGGTCCAGCACCAGGTCTTAGATTTTACAAAATTTTACATTCTCTGCCGAGAGAAAAATTTCAAACGAGAATGTTAATTCAAATGAATTTCTAATTCATATTACTGTAATTCTTACAGTGACTGTTTTTTAAGACACATTTATTTTGACACTATTCGGACTGCCAATATCATCCGTAAGCGCGGCCCATCAGCCGGCTCGACCATCCATCCGCGGGGATGCGTAAATCCGGCAGGCCCAGACTATCCAGGGCAGAAAGGCGATCAGCCATCCGGCGGCAGCCGCCGCCTGCCATCCGAGCCAGTCGTCCGTCAGCTCGGCCGCGATCCGCGCGATGCAGACGAGTTGAACCGCGATGAAGGCATAGGCCGCCACCGGCGGCAATATCAATGGACGCCCGGAATGGCCCTGCGTGACGCGCGTCACCATCGCGATGAGAATGCTGCCGAAAAAGCCGATGAACAGCGCATGCGCCGGGGCCTTGCCCAGGATCGCCACCCCGTCCCTGACAAGGATCAGGTCCTGCACCGCGAACAGGCCGAACGCGATCGGCAGCCAGGCAAGGCCGCCATAGAGGACCAGCAGCAGGGGCGGCATGTTTTGCCTTGGAAACCAGCGGACGAGCAGCAGCAGCGTCAGCAGGCAGAGCGGCAGGTCCGACAGCCACAGCCAGGCGGGCGGCAGCACCACCCGAAGCGCGAGGAGCACCCAGCCCGCCGCCAGCACCCAGCGGGGCCGCCACGGTTCATATCCGGCCAGGGCGCTGGCGGAGAAAAAGGGGATCATCCGGTGGGCCACGGTGAAATAGACCGGCGCCAGCAATCCGAAGGTGCCGATCCGCGTCGCGGCATCGCCGAGCGCCTCGTCGGCGGTCGACAAATAGGCCAGCCACAGGAGCAGGCCGACAGCACCAGCGCACAGGGCGGCGAAGCAGCCGGCCGCATGCCAGGTCCGGCCGCCATCCCGGACGACGAGGCGCGCAAGCGGGACCAGCCCCATGATCCAGCCGATCAGCGTCAGGACGGCGCCAAGGACGAGGCCCGGCCACCAGCCCATCGCGCCGATGATGGTGAGGACCTGACCGCCCAGGAACCCCGCGCCGACAGGCCAGGCGATGCGGCGGTCAAGATCGGGCGCGCCGATCCAGCGGGGGAAGACGGTCAGCAGAAAGCCGAAGAAGAAGCTCGGCAACATCTGATATTGCATCAGGAAGGCGTGGAGACGGCCGGCATAGGGCTGCGGCTGCGGCATGGGAAAGAGGCCCCACCGCGCGGAGGCCAGCCAGGCCGCCCACCAGGCCATCGCCAGCAGGAGGTTCAGCCCGCCGACGAAGAACATCAATCGGTGCGGCGCCCTTCCCAGATTGGCGATCGACAGCGACGACGACGGCATGGCTCATGCGCCTCCTTGCTGGTCACTCCCGCCCCCGGCGCGGCGGGTCAGAGTGGCCGGTCCTCATCCTCCAGGATGCGTTCCGCCGCACCGGACACATCCTCATATTGACCGCTTTTCAACGCCCAGAAGAACAGGCCGAGCCCCACACCGCCCAGCCCGAGCGAGATCGGAATCAGATACCACAGGACATTCATGCCGCGCCCGCCGCCGTCTGCCGACGCCCGGACCGGAGGCCGAGCCGCAGGGCATTGGCGACGACGACGATCGAAGAACCGGACATCGCCAGCGCCGCGACCAATGGCGTGACATGGCCCGCAATCGCCATCGGCAGCGCGACGACATTATAAAGCGCGGCGAAGGCGAAATTCTGCCGGATCAACCTGTCGGCGGCCAAGGCGACCCGGATCGTGAAGGGCACGCTTTCGAGATCGGAGCGGAGGAACACGAAATCGGCCGCCTGCCGCCCGACGTCCGCCGCGCTCCCCGGCGCGATGGAGACATGGGCCGCGACCAGCGCCGGCGCATCGTTGAGGCCGTCCCCGACCATCAGCGCCTTGCGCCCGCCCCTGGCGAGCGCGGCGAGGTGCGCGGTCTTCTCCACGGGCAGAAGGCCCGCCCGGGCGGCCTCGATCGCCAACGTCGCCGCGACCGGCGCGACCGCAGCCGGCGTATCGCCGGAGACGATCTCGAGCGCATAGCCCCGGTGGCGCAACGCCGCGACCGCCGCGCCGGCGCCGGGGCGCAGCTCGTCCTCGAACGCGAAGGCCTGCGCCAGCCTGCCGTTGCAGGCCAGCACGGTGCCGCCCGGCCCCGACCCATCCGCCTCGCCAAGCGCCCACTCCCTGCGCCCGAGCCGCCAGACGTCCTCGCCGATCCGGGCTTCAAGACCCAGCCCCGCGCGTTCGACGATCGTATCGAACGCCAGATCGGCGGGTGCCGCGACCGCCGCGAGCGCCTGGGCATAGGGGTGATGCGAATGCGCGCCGATCCGCGCGGCTATGGCGAGGTGGGCTTCATCAATCGCGACATCCCGCCGCAAACCGGGACGCCCCATGGTCAGCGTCCCGGTCTTGTCGAAGACGATCGTATCAATCTCGACAAGGCGCTCCATCGCCGAGCCGTCCTTGACCATGACGCCATGCTCGAACAGCCTGCGGGCGGCAACGACCTGAACCATCGGGACGGCGAGGCCGAGCGCGCACGGACAGGTGATGATGAGGACGGCGACCGCGATGGTCAGCGCGCGGTGCCAGTCGTCGGTCGCCAGCATCCACCCCACGAAACTGAGCAGCGCGGCGCTGTGGACCACCGGCGCATAGAGGCGCGCAGCGCGATCCGCGATGCGGCGATACTGGGAGCGGCCGCCCTCCGCCGCCGCCATCAGCCGCATCATCTCGGCAAGGAAGCTGTCCTGCGCCGCCGCCGTGGCGCGGATCGTCAGCGCGCCCGTCAGGTTGAGCGTGCCGGCGCGCAGCCTGCCGCCGGGCATGACCGGCTCCGGCACGCTCTCGCCCGTTGCGAGGGCTGCGTCGATGTCGGAGGCGCCCTCCAGCACGACCGCATCGACAGGCACCCGGTCGCCCGCGCGCAGCAATATGGTCATGCCCGGCTCAAGCTCGGCGGTCGGCAGATAGGCGCGCGCACCGTCGGGCGTCACGACCGTGGCGCCATAGGCGGCGAGACGGCCAAGCCCCTTCACGGCGGTCCGCGCCTTCTCGCGCATCACATGGTCGAGCGTCCGGCCGATGAGCAGGAAGAACAGCAGCGAGACGGCGGCGTCGAAATAGGCATGGGGCTGGTGATGGATGGTGTCATAGAGGCTCATCGCGAAGGCGAGCAGCACGCCGA
>CAZACH010000131.1:0-6771 GCA_964483275.1 uncultured Sphingomonadaceae bacterium
CGGCGTCGTGTCGTTCCCGCCCGGCGTCGTGTCGTTCCCACCCGGCGTCGTGTCATTCCCACCCGGCGTCGTGTCGTTCCCGCCCGGCGTCGTGTCCTCTCCGCCGGGCGCCTCGCCTTCTCCGGGGGGGCGCGTGCCACCGTTCGACGAACCATTGTCGTCACGGCCGTCGGTTCCTCCTCCCGGCGGAGCGTCGCCGCCGCCGGGCGTCTCACCGTCTCCGCCCGGCCCGGTGCCGTTGTCATCGGGGCGCGTGCCATTGTCGCCGGGCCGGGGGCCGCTGTCGCCGGGGCGGGGGCCGTTGTCTTCGCCGCCAGGCCGCGTGCCGCCGTCACCGGGCTGCGCGCCATTGTCGCCGGGTGTGGTGTCGTTGCCGCCGGGCGGGCTATCCTCGTCGCCGGTGAGGTCGCGATTGCCCGCGCCGAACGGAACGCTCAGCCCGAAATAGCTTTGCGCGCCGGGGTCGTTCTTGCCGACTCCGGGGCCGCCGCGCAGCGATCCCGCCTGGGGCGGCCGCAGACTCATCATCGACATAGCAATCCCCTCCCGGCCTCGATTTCCTTGCGAATCGGGCTTCGAGGATCATTGCGGACGGTGACGGGCGATTATGCCCCCGATTGGGGACTGATCCGGGACGCCATGCTCCTGAACGTGGTTAACGCGCCCCAGCCTTGTCCTTTTTCGAAGCGGATCGGACGGGCCTTGCGCACAAAAGAAAAGGGAGCGCCTGAAAGGCGCCCCCTTCCGAGTTTCCGTTTATGGCGCGATCAGACGAACTGGATCACGTCATAGCCGGCATTGCCCTGGCTGAAGGCATTCACGTCCGCGACGCTGTCGAACTGCAGCACGGCGAACGAGCCGCCGGTCAGCCCTTCGACCAGCACGGACTGGCTGCCCCAGCTGAGGGTGGTGTTGGTGCCGTCGTCGGAGACCGAGATCAGATTCTGGTTGAACGTCGTCGGATTGGCGACGTCGATCTGGATGGTGTCCCTGTTGGCGAGGCTGAGGTCGGTGATGACGTCGTCGCCCGAGTCGAATTCGACCGGGGTGTTCGGGTCATCATCACGATCGACACCATCCTGGTCGAACCAGAAGATGTCGCGACCCTGGTTGCCGGTGAGGACGTCGTCCCCGTCGCCGCCGACCAGGAAGTCGTCGCCGCGGCCGCCATACAGGTCGTCGTTTCCGCTGTCGCCATAGAGGCTGTCATTGTCGAGACCACCATCGAGCTGGTCGTCGCCGGTGCCGCCACCGATATAGTCGGCACCCGTGCCGCCATTCAGATAGTCGTTTCCGGCATCGCCTTCGATATAGTCGTCGCCGGCACCGCCGTTGATGGTGTCGTGGCCGTCGTCGCCGAACAGCAGATCGTCGCCATTCTCGCCGTTGATGAGGTCGTTGCCGGCCCCGCCTTCGGCATAGTCGTCACCATTGCCGCCATAGAGCTGGTCGTTGCCGTCCTCGCCAAAGAGGTCGTCATCGCCATCATTGCCGTAGATGGTGTCGTTGCCGTTGCCGCCGAACAGGCCGCTGACGCCACCGAGTTCGCCGTCGTCGCCATTGCCGCCCTCGATGAGGTCGTTGCCGTCGCCGCCATAGATGTCGTCATTGCCGTCCTGGCCGCGCAGCACGTCGTCGCCGCCATTGCCTTCGATATAGTCGTTGCCCGACCCACCTTCGACAAGGTCGTCGCCCGATCCGCCATAGAGATCGTCGTCGTCGGCATCGCCGCGGACTTCGTCATTGTCGGCGCCACCATAGATGGTGTCCTTGCCGTCCGCGCCGTTCAGCACGTCGCGTCCGTCGCCGCCGTCGATCCAGTCGTTGCCGGCACCGCCCTGAGCGAAGTCGGCGCCCGCGCCACCCAGCAGGGTGTCGTTGCCGCTGTCGCCGCGCAGGTCGTCATTGCCTTCGCCGCCGTCGATATAATCGTCGCCGAGCTGGCCGTCGATGCGGTCGTCACCGGCACCGCCATAAAGGGTGTCGTTGCCGCCGGCATCGGTGTCGACGCCGTCTTCCTGACCGTCATTGCCGATGTCGCCACCGGGGGCGTCGTTGCCATCGTCACCGAAGATGGTGTCGTTGCCTTCATTGCCCTCGATATAGTCATCGCCCTGGCCGCCGCGCTGGACGTCGTCGCCGGTGCCGCCATAGATTTCGTCGTTGCCGGCGCCACCGCGCTGATAGTCGTTGCCGGCGCCGCCGAGCAGCACGTCGCTGCCGTCATTGCCGTACTGGACGTCGTTGCCGGCGCCGCCATCCAGATAGTCGTCGCCCGAGCCACCCGACTGGGTGTCGTTGCCGGCTTCGCCATAGAGGTCGTCGTCGCCTTCGTTGCCCGACTGCGCGTCGTTGCCCGAACCGCCCCACAGGGTGTCGTGCCCGGTGCCGCCGGTCATGGTGTCGTTGCCGCCATTGCCGAAGATCAGGTCGTTGCCGGCTTCGCCGTCGAGCTGGTCATTGCCGTCATAGATGTTCTCGACGGCGACAATGCCCTGGGCGTTGGGATCAATCTCGTCGCCGACGATGACGTCGTTGCCCGAGCCGCCCTTGATGAAGTCGGCGCCGCTGGCGATGCGGGTCGCCTCGGTGCCGGGCAGCGCGTCCGATCCGGTGCCGCCGACGAGGGTGTCGTTGCCTTCATTGCCCTCGATGACGTTCTGGTTGAAATTGCCCATGACGAAATCGTTGCCGGCGCCCGCACGGGCGTTGGACGGCAGATGCGCGGCCGAGGACGGCTCACGCAGGTTGATGACGTCGTTGAGGTCGGTGCCGATGATCCACGGCGCGACCGGGGGCGGCGGCGCTTCCGTGACCGGGGGCGTCGGCTCGGTCGGGCCAGAAGTGCCCGGCGGTGTGCGAGTGCGTCCTGCCATGATGAAATCCTCTTTCCTTGCTGGGTCGAAACGCCGAAGCGGCGCTGTGTCTCGACGCAAAGGCCGAGTTCACGATCCCAAGAGTGCAAGGAGGGGGAGGCCGATTATATCCCCGAGCGGGGACGTGAGATAAAAATCGGCTTTTACCCGTAAACCGACGCGATTTGGCCGGCGCGAGTCCCATGTTCGGAAATATGGCGAGGACATTTCATCGACAAGTCATCAACGTCCCGATCTGGCACAGATTTTGTTTGCGGACTCAAGTCAGCAGCATGGTTATATTGTTGGACAATATGCCGGACACTGGCCGACGGCGGCGTTCTTCTTCGCCTTTGCAGCGAAAAAATATCCGGACAGGATCTGCCGCGATCACCTCCATCGGGGGACATCGGGCGGATCGGCCGGCCGGTGGCACGGGCGATGGCCCTGACCGCCGCTTCGCGGTAAGGGGTGGCCCCCATTCCTGTTTTTGGCGTAAGCGATGCGGCATCGAAGGGGACAATGATTGTTCAGCCAGGATCGTGCCGGTTTTCATGATATCCGAACGCACCTGCGCCGCGCACTTCATTTTGCGTTCAGTCTGGTTGGGATGAACAGGATCGCATGAACAAGCCTGCCGGTCTCAGCCTGATTTGCGGGCTTCTGCTGTCCGCCTGCGCGACGGGGCCGGACCATGTCGCCCCCACCGCCACGGCGCTCGGCGTGCCGGAGCAATGGACAGGCCCCGGCGGCGGCAGCGGCAGCGGCAGCGGCAGCGGCGAAGCGGTGGCGTTGGACCAGTGGTGGACCCAGTTCGACGACCCGCAGCTCTCGCGCTTCATCGAGGCGGCGCTGGCGTCCAATCTCGATATCGCGCAATCCGTCGCCCGGCTTCGGCAGGCGCGCGAACTGGTGGCGCAGGCGCGCGCCGACTATCTGCCGTCGGTCAGCGGATCGGCCGGCGCCGGCCGCAATTTCGACAGCGACGGGCCGGATCGCTCCAGCTTCTCGGTCGGCGCCGATGCGTCGTGGGAGATCGACCTGTTCGGCGGCATCGGCCGCTCGGTCGAGGCGGCGCGCGCCGATGCCGCCGCCACCGGCTTCGACCTTGCCAGCGTGCAGCTGTCGATCGTCGCGGAGACGGCGAACAGCTATATCGCCGCGCGCACCGCGCAGGCGCGGCTGGCGATCGCGCGCGACACGCTGGAGACGCTCGATGAGAATCTGCAGATCGCCCAGTGGCGCGTGCAGGCGGGCCTCGTCTCGACGCTCGACCAGGAACAGGCGCGCGCGCAGCGGGCGCAGACCGCCGCGTCGATCCCGTCGCTTGAGGCCAATCTCGCCAGCGCCGTCAACCGGCTCGCCGTGCTGACCGGCCGGGCGCCCGGCACCGTCACCGGCGATATCGGCGACGCCATCGCCGACGTGCCGATCCCGCAGGGACCGGCGACCATCGCGGTCGGCATCCCCGCCGACACGCTGCGCCAGCGCCCCGACGTGCGCGCGTCGGAGCGGGCGCTGGCGGCCGCGACGGCGCGGATCGGGGTCGCCCAGTCGCTGCTCTATCCGGCGCTGCGCCTGACCGGCAATATCGGCACCAGCGCGCTGTCCACCGGCGGGCTGGGCGATGTCGTCACCGGCGGGCTGTTCGCGGGTCTGGCGCAACCGCTGTTCGAGGGCGGCCGCCTGCGCGCGCAGGTCCGCGCCGCGCGCGCCGCCGCCGATGCCGCGCTCGCCGCCTATCGCCAGAGCGTGCTGCTCGGGCTGGAGGATGTCGAGAACGGCCTCGTCGCCCGCGACGCCGCCGAGCGGCGCGAGGTCGAGCTTGCGATCGCGCTCGACGCCGCCAGCAACGCCGCGCTGCTCGCGCGCAGCCAGTATCGCGCCGGCCTGTCGGACTTCCAGACGCTGCTGGAGGCGGAACGGTCGCTGCTGTCGGCCCGCGACGGGCTGATCACCGCGCGCGCCGATCGCGCCAGCGCGCTCGTTCAACTCTACCGCGCTCTTGGCGGGGGATGGCAGTCCTTCGCCCCCAATCAGACGGAAATGCCTTGATGACCGACGCTTCCGCCAGCTCCTCCGGCTCGCTCGACGATTTCCTGGGCACGCCGCCGCCGTCGCCCTGGCGGCGGCGCGGGATGCTGGCCGGCGTCATCGTCGTCGCGCTGCTGGTCCTCTATGTCCTCTACAAGATCGTCGGCGCCAGCAGCGGCCCGGCCTATGCCACCACGGAGGTGCGGCGCGGCGCGCTCACCGTCACCGTCTCGGCCACCGGCAAGCTCGCGCCGACCAATCAGGTCGATGTCGGTTCCGAGCAATCGGGCCTGATCCAGCGCGTGCTGGTCGACAATAACGACAAGGTGACGATCAACCAGCCGCTGGCGGAAATCGACCCGCTGCGGCTCGAGGACGCCATCACCCGCTCGCGCGCCGGGCTTGAGGCGGCGCGCGCCAATGTCACGCAGGCGGAGGCGACCGTCGCGGAGGCCGAGGCGTCGCTCAACCGCCTGAAGGAGGTCAGCCGGCTGTCGGGCGGCAAGGTGCCCGCCAAGACCGAGATGGACACCGCCGTCGCCGCCGTCGCGCGGGCGCGCGGCAACCTGCTCGCGGCGCAGGCCAATGTCGTGTCGGCGGAGGCGCAGCTTTCGTCCGACAACACCAACCGCGAGCGCGCCGTCATCCGCTCGCCGGTCAACGGCGTCGTGCTGTCCCGCCAGGTCGAGCCGGGCCAGACCGTCGCGGCCTCGTTCAACACGCCGACCCTGTTCACCATCGCCGAGGACCTGACGCGGATGCGGCTGGAGGTTTCGATCGACGAAGCTGATGTCGGGCAGGTCAAGGATGGCCAGCGCGCGAGCTTCACGGTCGATGCCTATCCCGGCCGCACCTTCCCGGCCGAGATCACCCGCGTCGACCTGGGCGCCAACGCCAGCGGCACGGGTTCGTCCTCGTCTTCCTCGTCGAGCACCACGGCCGCGACCACCACCGTCGTCGCCTATATGGCGCAGCTCAGCGTCAGCAATGGCGACCTGCTGCTGCGTCCCGGCATGACCGCCACCGCCGACATCCTGGTCAGCGAGGAGAAGAACGCGCTGCTCGTGCCCAACGCCGCGCTGCGCTTCACGCCGATGACCACCACCGGCACGCCCCAGCAGAAGGGCGCCATCGTCTCCGCCCTCGCGCCATCGCCGCGCATGGGCCGCCGTCGCGGCGGCGCGCAGGAATCGACCATCGGCGTCGGCGCCAAGCGGACGGTCTATGTGCTGAACCGCAACGGCCAGGCCCAGCCGGTCGAAGTCACCACCGGCCCCACGGACGGCCGCAACACCCAGGTCTTCGGCGACGAGCTGAAGCCCGGCATGCAGGTCATCACCGGCGTCAAGGCGACCAGCGGTGGCTGAACCGCTGATCCGCTTACGCGGCATCACCAAGGTCTTCGGCGAGGGGCCGGCGGCCTTCCAGGCGCTGCGCGGCGTCGACCTCGACATCGAGGAGGGCGATTTCGTCGCGATCATGGGCGCGTCGGGGTCCGGCAAGTCGACGACGATGAACATATTGGGCTGCCTCGACGTGCCGACCAGCGGCAGCTTCGAGTTCAAGGGCGTCCATGTCGAAAATCTCGACCGCGACCAGCGCTCGCTGCTGCGCCGCCGCTATCTCGGCTTCGTCTTCCAGGGCTTCAACCTGCTCGCCCGCACCAGCGCCATCGAGAATGTCGAGCTGCCGCTGATCTATCGCGGCGAAGCGCCCGATGATCGCCGCCGCCACGCCATGGCGGCGCTCGACAAGGTCGGCCTCGGGCCATGGGCGGACCATACGCCGGCCGAGCTGTCCGGCGGCCAGCAGCAGCGCGTCGCCATCGCGCGCGCCATCGTCACCGAACCCAAGGTGCTGCTCGCCGACGAGCCCACCGGCA
>CAZACH010000132.1:0-6740 GCA_964483275.1 uncultured Sphingomonadaceae bacterium
CGATGCGCGGCGTGACGAAGAAGCTCTGGCCGCCGCGATAATGCTCGCGCAGCAGCGCCTCGCGGATCACCACCGGGTCCCACGGCATGACATAGGTGCGCACCGCCAGCCGGTCGATCGGCGGCGTCTGGATGACGGACAACTCGCGCAGGCCGGACATCGCCATCTGCAAGGTGCGCGGGATCGGTGTGGCGGTGAGGGTGAGGACGTGGACGTCGCTCTTGAGCGCCTTCAGCTTTTCCTTGTGGGTGACGCCGAAGCGCTGCTCCTCGTCGACGATGACGAGGCCGAGGCGCTTGAATTCGATGCCTTTCGACAGCAGCGCGTGGGTGCCGATGACGATGTCGACCGATCCGTCCGCCAGCCCCTCGCGCGCCGCCTTGGCCTCGGCGGCGGGGACGAGGCGGGAGAGGTGGCGGATGTTGAGCGGATAGCCGGCGAAGCGCTCGGTGAAGTTCTGGAAATGCTGGCGGGCGAGCAGGGTGGTCGGGCCGATCACCACGACCTGCTCGCCGCTCATCGCCGCGACGAAGGCGGCGCGGAGGGCGACCTCGGTCTTGCCGAAGCCGACATCGCCGCAGACGAGGCGGTCCATCGGCTTGCCCGATGACAGGTCGTCCAGCACGTCGGCGATGGCGCGGTCCTGATCGTCGGTCTCCTCATAGGGAAAGCGGTCGACGAAGCTGGCATAGTCGGCAGGTTCGCTGACGAAGGCGGGCGCGGCGCGGGTGGCGCGCTCGGCGGCGGTCTTGAGCAGTTCGTGGGCGATCTCGCGGATGCGCTCCTTCATCCGCGACTTGCGCGCCTGCCACGAGGCGCCGCCGAGCTTGTCAAGCGCGACGCCCTCGCTCTCCGAGCCGTAGCGGGAGAGGATGTCGATATTCTCGACCGGCACATAGAGCTTGTCGCCGCCGGCATAGTCGACGCGCACGCAGTCGTGCGGGCTCTTGCCGACCGGAACCGAGACGAGGCCGACATAGCGGCCGATGCCGTGGTCGGCGTGGACCAGCAGGTCGCCGGGCGTCAGCGCCTGCAATTCGGCGAGGAAAGCGTCGGCATTCTTGCGGCGGCGACGGCGGACGAGGCGGTCGCCGAGCATATCCTGCTCGGTGAGGACGGCGACGTCGGGCGTCTCGAAGCCATGGTCGAGCGGGATGACGGCGAGCGCGGCGCGGCCTTCGGCGGCCTGTCCCAGCGCATCCTGCCAGCCGTCGACCTCGACCAGCTTCTTGAGGCCATGGTCGGCGAGCAGGCCCTTCAGCCGCTCCCGCGAGCCGCGCGTGTAGCTGGCGAGCACGACCTTCTTCGATCGTTTGCGCAGGCCCGCGATATGGGCGGTGACGGCCTCATAGATATTGACGTTCTGCGCCCGCTCCGGCGCGAAGTCGCGCGGCCCTTCGACGGCGAGGTCGATGATCGTGTCGCTGTCCGGCTGGTGGAACGGGCTGGTGAGGTGGGCGGGCAGGTCCGCCGCCATCGCCACCCAATCCTCGGCCGGGAGATAGAGCATTTCGGGCGGCAGCGGACGATAGCTGCCGACCTCGCCCGACATGGCGCGGGTGCGGTTGTCGAAATAGTCGGCGATCGCCTCGAACCGCTGCTCGCCCGCCGCCTGAGTCCCGGCGTCGCGGACGATGGTGGCGCCGTCGAGATGGTCGAACAGCGTCGCCAGCCGGTCCTCGAACAGCGGCAGCCAATGCTCCATGCCGGCGAGGCGGCGGCCATCCGACACCGCTTCGTACAGCGGGTCGCCGGTCGCAGTGGCGCCGAAGCGCTCGCGATAGCGGCTGCGGAAACGCTTGATCGTCTCCTCGTCGAGCAGCGCCTCGGAGACGGGGAGGAGGGAGAAGCCCTTGTCGAGCCGCCCGGTGGTGCGCTGGTCGGCGGGGTCGAAGGTGCGGACGCTCTCGATCTCGTCGCCGAAAAAGTCGAGGCGCAGGGCCTGATCCTGCCCCGGCGGGAACAGGTCGAGCAGGCCGCCGCGCACCGCGAACTCGCCCGCCTCCGCCACCGTGTCGGTGCGCTGATAGCCCTGCGCCTGCAGCATGAGACCGAGCTTGTCGCGGTCGATGCGCTCGCCGGGGGCAAGGCGCGCGGTCAGTTGGCGGACGCGGAAGGGGGTGAGGGTGCGCTGGGTCGCCGCCGCGATGGTGGTGACGACCAGCTCCGGGCCGTTGGGCTTGGCCTGCAAGGCGGCGAGGGCGGCGAGGCGCTCCGAACTCGATTTCAGCGACGGCGAGCTGCGATCATAGGGCAGGCAGTCCCACGCCGGGAAGACGATCACCGACAGTTCCGGCGCGAACAGCGGCGCGGCGTCGGCCAGCGCTCGCATCGCCTGCTCGTCGGGTGCAATATAGATGGCGCGGCCCGTCGCAGCGCGGGCGAGGTCGGCCATCAGCCACGGCAGGAATCCGGACGGCGCGCCCGCCAGCGTCAGCGGTGTTTCGGCCTTCAATATGCGCTGGAGGGCGTCGCTCACCGCGCCACCGGCACGAAGTCGAGCCGTTTCATCAGGTCCATCATCAGCCCGGCATAACGGTCGGGCACCGGCTGGGTGCCGATCGCCCAGGCCATGATGTCGACATCCTCCTCGGCCAGCAGCGTCTCGAACAGCTCGACCGCGGCCGAGTCCCAGCCGGCGTGATAGCGGTCGAAATAGCCGCCGATCAGCAGGTCGGCTTCCTTGGTGCCGCGATGCCAGGCGCGGAAGCGCAGGCGTTTCAGGCGATGCTCGGGTGTCATGGCGCGGAATCCGGTTTGGGCCGGCGGGCGGTGGCGGTGCCCGTCGGCTTTGGCTAGAGGGTGGACCTAATCATGCGCCCAGAGATTCTCAATCCGCTGTTTGCAGAAACCCAGACGCTGAAAGGCGTCGGCGCCGGGCTGATGAAGCCATTGAAGCGGCTGCGGCTGGAGCGGGTGGTCGATGTGCTGTTCCACCTGCCGCTGACCTGGATCGACCGGGTACGGGTGGAAACGGTGGCCGAACATGACGCCGGCCGCATCGTCATCGTGCCCTTGCGCGCCGTCGATTATCGCAGCAGCGGCGGGCGCGGGCCGTTCCGGGTGATGGCGGAGGACAAGGCCGGCAATATCGTCGCGCTCACCTATTTCGGCGGCAATCCGGGCTGGGCGCGCAAGCTGCTGCCGATGGGCGAATGGCGCACGGTGTCGGGCAAGCTGGAGCTTTACGGCCAGATGCTCCAGATCGTCCATCCCGATCAGGTGCTGGCCCCCGGCGAGGCGGTGGAGCTGGCCGAGCGCGAGCCGGTCTATGGCCTGTCCGAAGGGCTGACCAACCGGCGCATGGGCCAGATCGCGGAGCAGGCGGTCGGACACGCCCCGGTGCTTGATGAATGGATCGAGCCGTCCTTGCTGGCGACGCGCGGCTGGGCGGGCTGGCGGCAGGCGCTGGAGCAGGCGCATCGCGACCCCGCCGACAAGGTGGCGCAGGCGCGGTTGGCCTATGACGAGCTGTTCGCCAACCAGCTTGCGCTGGCGCTGACCCGCGCGTCGGCCCGCCGCCGCCGGGGCGTGCCGCTGACCGGCGATGGCCGCCTGCGCGATGCCCTGAACCTGCCCTATCGCCCGACCGGCGCCCAGACCCGCGCGGTCGGCGAGATCGAGGGCGACATGCAGCAGGCGACGCCGATGCTGCGGCTGCTTCAGGGCGATGTCGGGTCCGGCAAGACGCTGGTGGCGCTCATGGCCCTGCTGGTCGCGGTGGAGGCGGGGGCGCAGGGCGCGCAGCTGGCGACGAACGAGATACTGGCCCGTCAGCATCCTGCCACGCTGTCGGCGATGCTCGACCATCTGCCGGTCAAGGTGGCGATCCTCACCGGGCGGGAGAAGGGCGTGGCGCGGCGGCAGGTGCTGGAGGGGCTGGCGGACGGCTCCATCCATATCCTCGTCGGCACCCACGCGATTTTTCAGGAGGCGGTCGCCTATCGCAATCTCGGCCTCGCGGTGGTCGACGAGCAGCACCGCTTCGGCGTCGCCCAGCGCATGATGCTGGCGGCGAAGGCGGAGCGGCCGCCGCACCTGCTGGTGATGACCGCGACCCCGATCCCGCGCACCCTGACGCTCACCCATTATGGCGAGATGGACGTCAGCCGATTGGACGAGATGCCGCCCGGCCGCACGCCGGTGGATACGCGCGTCATCTCCGACGAGCGCATCGACGAGGTCATCGCCGCGCTCGGCCGCCATGTCGAGGCGGGCGGGCAGGCCTATTGGGTGTGCCCGCTGGTCGAGGAGAGCGAGGTCTCCGACATGAAGGCGGCGGAGGCGCGGGCGGAGGAACTGCGTGCCCTGTTCGGCCCGCGCCTCGGCCTCGTCCACGGCCGCATGAAGGGGCCGGAGAAGGATGCCGTCATGGCGTCGTTCAAGGCCGGCGAGCTGGCCGTGCTGGTCGCGACCACGGTGATCGAGGTCGGCGTCGACGTGCCCAATGCCGCTTTGATGATCGTGGAGAATGCCGACCGCTTCGGCCTTGCCCAGCTTCACCAGTTGCGCGGCCGGGTCGGGCGGGGGGCGGCGAAATCGACCTGCCTGCTGCTGCGCGGTCCCAACCTGTCGGAGACGGCGCGCGCGCGCCTGCAACTGATGCGCGACACCAATGACGGCTTCCTGATCGCTGAGGAGGACCTGCGCCTGCGCGGGGCGGGGGAACTGCTCGGCACGCGCCAGTCGGGCGATGCGGTGTTCCGGCTGGCGACGCCGGAGCTGATGCAGGAATTGCTGCCCGCCGCCACCGACGACGCGCGCCTGCTGGTCGACCGCGACGGCGGACTCAGTGGTGCGCGCGGGCAGGCGGCGCGGACCCTGCTCTATCTTTTCGAGCGCGATGCCGGCGTTCAACTCTTGCGATCGGGCTGAGGGCGGGTCACAGGGAGCGGGATGAAGCGCCTCGCCATCCTGCCCATGGCCCTTGCCCTTATTGCCGGGGTTCCCGCGCCCGACATGCTGGACCGCGCCATCGCGGCCTATGATCGCGGCGACTGGGCGGAGGCGCGCAAGCTCGCGCGGCCGTTCGCGGCGCGCGGCTCGGCGATTGCCGAAACGCTGATGGGCCTCACCTACATCAATGGCGAGCCGGACGATCCCGCCTCGGCCGCGGGCTTCTTCTATCGCGCCGCGCAGCGGGGCTATGCGCCGGCGCAGCTTCGCCTCGGCGACATGTACGCCACCGGCGTCGGCATGCCGCAGAGCCTTGAGCAGGCCTATCGTTGGTATCGCATCCTCGCCATCCGCGCCGATCCCGCCAGCGCCGCCATGGGCCGCGCCCGCGCCGACGCGATCGCGCGGCAGCTCGGCCCGGCCAGGACGGCGAGGCAGGAACGGCTCGCCCAGCTCTGGCACGTGCGTGCGGCATCGGGCCGCTGACGCGGCGGCATGTTTGGATGAGCCGTCCGGTTCGTAAAGATTGATGACCACACGCCGCGCGCGGGCCGTGTAATGTCGTCGCGGACGGCGGTTTCGACCGACCGTGAAACATCGAGAGAGGGTGCGGAAAAGCCATGTCCGATTACAGTGTTGCCAAGTTCGCGCGAGAGGCCGGGGATCGCGAGGCGATCCGCCATTGTCTGGCCCGCTATTGCCGGGGCGTCGACCGGCTGGACGAGGCGCTGTTGCAAAGCGTCTATTGGGACGGCGCCGTCGACGATCATGTCAGCTTCGTCGGCACCGGGCAGGAGTTCGTCCCCTATGTCATCGAGGTGCTGGGGCGGATGGACCAGACCCAGCATATGATCGGCAATATATTGATCGACATGGATGGGGCCGACGAGGCCGATGTCGAAACCTATTTCCAGGCCTTCCACCGCCTGCCGCACGCCGGCGCGCCGGCGACCGACCTCATGGTCGGCGGCCGCTATGTCGATCGTTTCCAGAAGCGCGGCGACGAATGGCGGATCGCCTCGCGCGTGGTCATCATCGACTGGTTCCGCGAATATCCCGACTCCGGCGATTTCACCGCCAAGCCGATCGGCATGGACATCCAGCCGGGCGGCCGGAAACCGCATGACCGCAGCTATCTGCTGCGTGCCGAAGCGGCGCGGGGTCGGGCCACGCGCTGAGCGGGACGGCCTTGCCCCGCGTTGCGCCTGCCGGCGGCGTTGCCGTCCGCCGCTGGCTGGGGTAATGATATGCACGCAAACGATCTCTCGAAGATCGACGCGGAACATATGGGCTGGAGAGGTCAATGCTCGCGAACGACACGCAGCGGTTGGGCGTCCTGCAAGCGAACGGATTTGTGGAGCCGGCCCCGAGCCGGGGCGTCGGGCGCATTGCCCAGCGCCAGCGCCGCGCGCAGATTCTGGCGACGACCCGGCAGATCATCGGCAGGCGCGGAGTCGACGGCTTCGTCCTCAAGGAAGTGGCCGAAGTCTGCGGGCTTTCGGTGCAGACCGTCTATAATCTGGTTGGCGACAGGTCATCGGTGCTGGCGGCGGCGGTCAACGAGTTCATCGATTCCGCCTTCTGCCGGGCCGGACAGCTCGACAATTATCCTAACCGATTCATCGCCCTTGCCGACCTCTATTGGCGCAGCGCCGTCGACGAGACCGAATATGTCCGCCACGCGACACTCGATTATTTCTCCACCAATCAGGAATATCGCCAGCTCATCCGCGCCGGCGCCTGCCGGCTGTTCACCGGCCAGCTGATCGAGATGAAGCGTTCGGGCGTGTTGCGGCGCGATGCGGCGGTCCATACGATCGGCAGCCGCCTGTGTGCGCTCGCCG
>CAZACH010000133.1:0-6686 GCA_964483275.1 uncultured Sphingomonadaceae bacterium
CGTCACCGCCTCCTACGCCATGCTGGGCGACGTCCACATCGCCGAGCCCGGCGCGCTGATCGGCTTTGCCGGCCAGCGGGTGATCGAGAGCACGATCCGCGAGAAGCTGCCCGAGGGGTTCCAGCGCGCCGAATATCTGTTGCAGCATGGCATGCTCGACATGGTGGTGCCGCGCGACCAGCTGCGCGCGACGCTCGCCAGCCTGCTCGGCTATCTCTGCGGCGATCGCGAGGCGGCGTGATGCCGGCCGGCCGGCGCGATGCTTGACGGCGCGCGCTCCGACCATGCCGGCCTGCAAAGGCAGCTCGACCGGCTGAACGCCCTGTCGCCGGGGCGCGACATATTGGGGCTGGAGCGCATCCGCCGCCTGCTCGACCGGCTCGGCAATCCCGAGCGGGGGTTGCCGCCAGTCTTCCATGTCGCCGGCACCAACGGCAAAGGCTCGATCTGCGCCTATCTGCGCGCCTGCCTTGAGGCGGCGGGCCATCCCGTCCACGTCTATACCAGCCCGCATCTGGTGCGCTTCAACGAGCGCATGCGTATCGCCGGCCGGCTGATCGAGGACGAGGCGCTGGCCGAGGTGCTGGCCGAGGTGCTCGACGCCAATGGCGACGCGCCGCTCAGCTTCTTCGAGGCGACCACCGCCGCCGCCTTCCTCGCCTTCCAGCGCACACCCGCCGAAGCCTGCATCGTCGAGGTCGGGCTGGGCGGACGGCTTGACGCCACCAACGTCATCGCGGACCCGCTGGTGACGGGCATCGCCCAGCTCGGCATCGACCATCAGGCGTTCCTGGGCGACAGGATCGAGGACATCGCCGCGGAAAAGGCGGGCATCGCCAAGGCCGGCGTGCCGCTCGTCACCCAGCATTATGCCGCCGCGCTCGGCAATCGGGTCGGGCAGGTCGCCGCCGAAAATGGCGCGCGCTGGTTCCCGCGCGGCGGCGACTGGGACGCCGTCATCTATGAGCGCCGCGTCCATTATCGCGATGCCGCCGCGAAGCTCAGCCTGCCGCTGCCGCGCCTCGCCGGCATGCACCAGGCCGACAATGCCGCGCTGGCGGTCGCCATGCTGCGCCATCAGACGGCGCTGAGCGTGCCCGAATCGGCCCTGCGCGCCGGCCTCGGCTGGGCGGAATGGCCGGCGCGGCTGCAACGGCTGGAGCCGGGACCGCTGACCGCTCTGCTGCCCGAGCGCGCGGAGCTGTGGCTCGACGGCGGCCACAATCCGGCGGCGGCGCGGGCGCTGGCCGAGGCGCTGCGCGCGCTGGTCGCCGAGCGGCCGCTGATCATCGTGCTCGGCATGCTCGCCAACAAGGACGCGGCGGGCTTCCTGAAACCCTTCGCCGGGCGGCTGGCGGCGATCTACAGCGTGCCGGTGCCGCATCACGACCATCACAGCCCGGCCGCGCTCGCCGCGCTGGCCAAGGCGAACGGCCTGCCGGGCTTCGCCGCCACGGACATCGCCGACGCGCTCACCCGCATCGCCCGCGCCGCCGACCCGGCCCGCCCGCCGCTGGTACTGATCGCCGGCTCGCTCTATCTGGCGGGCGAGGTGCTGAGCCTCAACGAGCAGGTGCCGGATTAGGGCGGCGGCGTTAGATTCGCGCCGCCACGCATCGCCACTCCACCTCCGTTCGTCCTGAGCCTGTCGAAGGACGACCGTACCAGCTTGCGGGACCTCTCCGTACCGTGCGCGGGCGGGAAGACCTGAGCTGTCGTCCTTCGACAAGCTCAGGACGAACGGAGGTGGGGGCGCATATCCGCCAACGCGTGCAGCAGGCCCTCAGCCCTCCGCCACCACCGCATTCTCGATGGCGCCGATGCCGTCGATCTCCACCCGCACGCGGTCGCCGGCCTTCAGATATTGCGGCGGCTTCATCGCCACGCCGACGCCGCCCGGCGTGCCGGTGAAGATCAGGTCGCCCGGCTCCAGCGTCATCGCCTGGCTGAGATAGGCAACCATCGCCGCGCAATCGAAGATCAGGTGGCGGGTGCTGGAATCCTGTCGCTTCTCGCCATTGACGAAGCTGCGGATGCCGAGATTGGCGGCATCCAGTTCGTCGCCGGTGACGATCCACGGGCCGATCGGGGCGTGGGTGTCGAACGACTTGCCGATCACGAATTGCGGTGTGCGCACCTGCCAGTCGCGGACGCTGACGTCATTGCCGACGCAATAGCCGAAGATCGCCTCGCCCGCGCGCTCGGCAGGGATGTGACGGCCGCCCTTGCCGATGACGATCACCAGCTCCGCCTCATAGTCCACTTTGGAGGAGACTTTCGGCAGCTCGATGGGCTGGTGGGGGCCGGCGATCGAGGTCACCGCCTTGGTGAACCACATCTGATGCTCTGGCCTGTCGCGGCCGGTTTCGGCGATGTGGTCGGCATAGTTCAGCCCGATGGCGAAGATCTTGCCCGGACGCGCGACCGGCGCCAGCAGCTCGACATCGGACAGGCGATGGTCCGCGCTGCCGGCCAATGCCTCGATCGTCGCGCGCCGGGCATCCCATTCGCCAAGCAGGCGCGACATATCGTGGCCGAGGCCGGGAATGCGTTTCGACAGGTCCGTCACCGCATCGCCCTCGACAAGCCCGATGCCGGTCGCGCCTCCAACAGAGAATCTGGCAAGCTTCATGTCAAACCCCTTGTTCGTCGGTTGTTTCAGTGCCCGCGCTGCCGATCGAGCGGTCGATCAGCCCGGATCGCAGCATGAACCAGTAGAGCAGCACCCCCGGCAGGGCGAGCAGCGTGGTCAGCAGATAGAAATCGACATAGCCCAGCCCCTCGATCAACGCCCCCGCCGTCGTGCCGGTGAGGAAGCGGCCGAGGATCGCGGCGGCAGCTGACAACAGCGCGAACTGCGTCGCCGTGAAGCGCAGGTTGCACAACGCCGAGAGATAGGCGACCACGGTGACGCCGCCGATGCCGCTGGCGAAATTCTCGAACCCGATGGCGAAGGCCAGCGCGCCCATCGAATGGCCGATCTGCGCAAGGCCCGCGAAGCTCAGGTTCGACACCGCCATCAGGATCAGGCTGATCAGCACCGAGCGCTGCATGCCGAGCCGCGTATAGAGTACACCGCCCACGAAAATGCCGGCGAGCAGGGCGAAGAAGCCGACCCAGACATCGCCCGCCAATATCTCCGCCTTGGTGAAACCCAGCGTCACAAGCAGGTCGCGGATCATGAGATTGGCTATCGTGTCACCGATCTTGTGGACTAGCACGAAGATAAAAACCAGCCATGCCCCTTTTCGCCGGAAGAAATCTACAAGGGGTCCAACTAAATTATTCCGAGCGAGCATATCAGGCGCTTCGCCATATTGATTTGTGCCCGACTGACCGGGGACTACGCATATCCCGATCAAAAACAACGTTGTCGCTATGACGACCGCAACTTGAATTACTGGCCCCCCTATAATGAAGAGAGCAGCTGGAATGAATAAGAAGAAGGCAAAGCGTCCATTCCATCCAAAATCCTGAACACGGCGTTCCGTTAAATCAAACACGGGATAAGCATATCCAAGCAGGACAACAGTGGCGAGAATGGTAACGTCGAGCCAGCGATCTATCGCAGAAGCAATAACGAACGCGATTGGGAAAGACAAAAGAAACAAAAAGAAGGATCGACGATTCATACGGGTTGGCCAAATCCGCTGTTTTTTCTTCGCCGACTCTCCGCCGAATAGCGACGCAATCGGCCCTGCAAAGGCCAGGGGCACGCAGGCGATATAGCCCAGCGTCCAGTTGGAGACGCTGGCGACAGCTAGCGCGATGGTCGCAGCGAAAAAGGCGCCCAGCCGCCAGCCATATTGCGACATGCCCGACCCGACGCCGAGTTGGCGCGGCTCCAGCAGCTCGATGCGATAGGCGTCGATGACGATGTCGAAGGTCGCCCCCGCAAAGCCGAGCAGCAGCGCGCCGATGACGACGGCACGCAGGTCGGTGGCGGGATTGGCGAGGCCCATCACCACGACCGCCGCCGCAACCCCGCTGCCCGCGAGCCACAGCCACGCCCGGCGCTGGCCGAGCCAGCCGGACAGCAGCGGCAGGCGCACCCGGTCGACGATTGGCGCCCACGCCCATTTGAAACTGTAGATGAGGAGCGCGAGCGCGAAGGCGGAGATGGATTTCTTGTCGATTCCCGCTTCCGACAGGCGGTTGGTCAGCGTCGCGGCGAGCAGCGCGAACGGGAAGCCCGAGGATATGCCCAGAAACAGCGCGGCGAGCGGCGCGGATTCGAAATAGGGGCGGACACCTTCGGGCAGGCGGTCGCGCCAGGACGGCGCGTCGGAGAGGGGCGTGTTCATCCGGCGCGAGCCTAAATGATTTTTCAGCGCCAAGGAATCCGTGCAATCGCCGATGCGGCCACGCCGGTCACTGTTCGCCCACGCCATAGAGGCTGAGCGCTTCCGGCACGCGGCGCGGCGTTTCGCCGGCGACGATCTGGTCGACGACCGCGATCGCGCTTTTCAGCATCGCCGTGCTGAACGGCTTGGCGAGGTAGCCCAGCGCGAACCCGTCCCCGCCGACGGGACAGGTGCCGGCGGCGAACAGCACGGCGATGCCCCGCGCGCTCGCGGCGCGGGCGACGTCGAGGCCATCGCCCTCCCCACTGAGTTCGACGTCGGTCAGCACCAGATCGACGTCGCTGCCGTCCATCAGCGCGATCGCCTCTGCGGCATTGTCGACGGTGCCGGCGACTTCATAGCCGGCGTCGAGCAGCAACGTCTCATTATCGAAGGCGACGATCGCCTCGTCCTCGACGATCAGCACCCGCCCGATGCGTCTTTTCGGCCTGCGCGAGAACAGCAAGGGCACCTCCCATCAATCCTTCTCCGCAAAGGCCGAAAACGGCGTCTGGTTCCCGTGCGAAGATGAATCGCCATTTCCCCGCGCCCGGCGGAACAGCCAGACGCGGATGGCGCTCGACAGGTTAGTGGTGCGCGCCTCGTCGATCCGCGCGACGAGGGCGTTGATCGACAGCCCCTCCTCGGCGGCGGCGGCGCGGAGCGCATCCCAGAAGACCGGCTCCAGCGTCAGGCTGGTCGCGTGCCCCTGGATGGTGACCGAGCGTTTGAGCAGCGCCTCGCTCACTGGCAGGCGAGCAATCCGGCAACCGGCAGAACAAGCTCGGCGCCGGTGCGGTCGACATAGCTGATCGTGCCATTGCGCACCACGGCGCCGCCGACGAGGTCGGAACGCGATTCGAAATCGACATCCACCGACACCGCGACATCGCCGGCGGCATAGCGCGCCTGCGGCGGAAAGCCGAACAGCGGCTCGCCGCTTTCCTCGGTGCGCCTCAGGTCCAGCGTGCGGCCGTCGATTGTCATCCGCGCGACGGGAGGCACCGCATAGGCCCAGAAGACGCGCCGGGCGGAGGGCGTGCGCGTCCACAGCGCGAGGCCGCACTGGCCGGGCTGGAGGCTCTGCGGCGCGACCTCGCCGAACGGTCCCTGCATGGCGGGGGTGGGGGCTGGCGCGGTCTGGGCGGGCGGGCGCGGAGACGCGCAGCCAAGGACGGTCAGCATCAGCAGCAGCGCGGGCGGGAAACGCATCATCAATTAGGCTCCGTTTGCGGGCGGCCGATAGCATATCCATTATTGCAGTCCCACGGCACCCGTGTGGAAAGCTTTACGTTCCGGCACGTTCGACAGCATGATATGCTGCATTGCCGAGGAACCAGCCGATGACCGCCACCCGACTCACCACCCACCGCGTCGAAAAGGTCTGGGGCCGGCGCGACCTGTGGCCCGGCTTCGACGATGTGCCGGACGGCGGGGAGCCGGTGGGTGAAATCTGGTTCCAGCACCCCGACGGCCGCGACGAGGAACTGCTCGTCAAATATCTGTTCACCAGCGAGAAGCTGTCGATCCAGGTCCATCCCGACGATGCCGCCGCGCAGGCGCACGGCTATCCGCGCGGCAAGGACGAGGCGTGGGTGATCCTGGCGGCGGAGCCGACCGCGATCATCGCGCTCGGCACCCGCACGGTGATGACGCAGGACGAACTGCGCGCCGCCGCCCTCGACGGCAGCATCGAGGACCGGGTCGACTGGAAAAGCGTGCGCGCGGGCGACGTCTTCTATTCGCCGGCCGGCACCGTCCACGCCATCGGGCCAGGGCTGACGCTGGTCGAGGTCCAGCAGAATGTCGACCTGACCTATCGCCTCTATGACTATGGCCGCCCGCGCGAGCTGCATCTGGACGACGGCATCGCCGTCTCGCACCCCGTGCCCTATGTCGCCTCCTATGTGCCGCGCGAGGTCTCGCCCGGCCGCCTGATCCTCGCGGCGGGGCCGAAGCTGGTGCTCGAACGCTGGAGCGCCGGCGGCAGCGGCGCCCTGGCGGCGACCGCCGAGCGCCCGGTCTGGCTGATCCCGCTTGTCGGCGAGGGGACGATCAACGGCCAGCCGCTGAAGGGGGGCGAGGTCTGGCTGGCGGACGGCGCCGGCGCGCTGGACTTCAATGCCGGCGGCGACATGCTGGTCGCCTATTGCGGGGACAGGGTGGAGGCGGACTTGTGGAGCGCCTTCAGCTGATTTGAAGCGGACGGCGGGCGCGCGCGCCTAATCGGCGCCCATCCCCAACCTCCGTTCGTCCTGAGCCTGTCGAAGGACGACCGCACCAGCTTCTGTACGCCGCTCAGGCCCTCGCGGACGGGAAGGCATGAACGGTCGTCCTTCGACA
>CAZACH010000134.1:0-3868 GCA_964483275.1 uncultured Sphingomonadaceae bacterium
TCCACGGCATATGCCGCAGCAGCCGCGCCATGCCGCACCAGCCGGTCGCGCCCGCCAGCATCAGCCCGGCGCCGACAAAGGCGGAGATGGCGAAGAAGCCGGGGCCGGCGAGGAAGCCGAGAGCGACGCCCAGCAGCACCAGCGCGCCGGCGGCAAGCTGCACCTGCCGCATCAGCTCCAGCGGTTGGCGACGGTCGGCCTTCGCCTCAAGCCCGGCGCGGCGCCATGCCTCGATCCCGCCTTCGATCACATAGCAGGGCGCGGCGGTGGCCGCCGCGAGCCGGCCGGCATTGGCTTCGGTCCGCGCACCGGAGCGGCAATGGAACACAACGGGGCAGTCATCGGCCTGAAGGCGGTCGATCTCGGCCAGGGGCATATTGACCGCGCCGGGGATATGCTCGCGCGCATGTTCGTCCGGGGCGCGGATGTCGACCAGCTTCGCGCCGCTTTCGATCAGGCGCCGCGCCTCGGCGGGGGTAACGGGCTTCATCGTCATGGGATCAGTCCTCCTGGCAATAGAGCTGGTAGAGCGTGGCGAGCAGCGCTTCCGTCCGTGGATCGGCGATCCGGTACCAGAGCGTCTGGCTCTCGCGGCGAAAGGCGACGAGTCCTTCGTCCCGCATCCGGGCAAGGTGCTGCGACAGGGCGGACTGCGACAGGCCGGCGTCATCGGCGAGATCGCCGACCGTGCGCTCGCCATGTTCGACAAGTTTGCACAGCACCATCAGGCGGCGGGCATTGCCGATCGCCTTCAGCATTTGCGCCACTTCGCCGGCCTTCTTCTCGAAAGTCGCGAGGTCCATCGGGGGCTTGAGCATCGGAGGCCTTTCAATTAGATATTGCTAATGTAGAATATTCTAATATATAGTCAAGGAACGAAATGGAGGGTCCCATGACTGCCAGGCCGATCATCGAAGCGTTCTTCGACGAAGCCACCAACACGATCAGCTATCTGGTCGCCGATCCCGCCACGCGCGTTGCGGCGGTGATCGATCCCGTGCTGGATTTCGACCTGTCCAGCGGCGAGGTCGATACCGCCTCGGCCGAGCGCATACTGGCGGCGGCGGAAGAAAAGGGCTGGCGCATCGCCATGGTGCTGGAGACCCATGCCCATGCCGATCATCTGTCGGCCGCGCCCTATATCAAGGTCAGGACCGGCGCCGAGATCGGCATCGGCGAGCATATCCGCGATGTGCAGAAGATCTTCCGGCCGGTGTTCGCCTTCGATGACCTCAAGACCGACGGGTCCGACTTCGACCGCCTTTTCGCCGATGGCGAGCGTTTTGCTCTCGGCACGCTGGAAGTCGAGGTGATGCACACGCCCGGCCACACGCCCGCCGACCTGACTTACCTGATCGGCGATGCGGCCTTCGTCGGCGACACGCTGTTCATGCCGGATTACGGCACCGCGCGGGCGGATTTTCCGGGCGGCGATGCGCGCCGGCTATACCGCTCGATCCGCCGCCTGCTCAGCCTGCCGGACGACACGCGGCTGTTCCTCTGCCACGACTACAAGGCGCCCGGCCGCGACGAATACCGCTGGGAAACGACCGTGGGCGAGGAGCGCCGTGCCAGCATTCATGTGCATGACGGCGTCAGCGAGGATGACTTCGTCGCCATGCGCGAGGCGCGCGACGCGACATTGGCGGTGCCGAAGCTGCTGCTGCCTTCGATCCAGGTGAATATCCGGGCCGGACGCTTCCCGGATGCGGAAGAGAACGGCGTCCGGTTCCTGCGCATCCCGGTGAAGATCAGGGCCGGAGCCGAGGCGGGCATTTCAGCCCAAGGTATAGGCTGAAATCGCAAGGGAATCGAGGAGCCAAATTCACTCCCACTCGATCGTTCCGGGCGGCTTCGACGTATAGTCATAGACGACCCGGTTGATGCCGCGCACTTCGTTGACGATGCGGGTGGCGACGCTGCTCAGGAAATGCGGGTCGAAGGGGTAGATGTCGGCCGTCATGCCGTCGGTCGAGGTCACGGCGCGCAGGGCGCAGACATTGTCATAGGTGCGCCCGTCGCCCATCACGCCGACCGTGCGCACCGGCAGCAGCACGGCGAAGGCCTGCCAGATCGCGTCGTAGAGGCCAGCCTTGCGGATTTCGTCGAGATAGATGGTGTCGGCCTTGCGCAGCACCTCGCAGCGCTCGCGCGTCACTTCGCCCGGAATGCGGATGGCGAGGCCGGGGCCGGGGAAGGGATGGCGGCCGACGAAGGCGTCGGGCAGGCCGAGTTCGCGGCCGAGTTCGCGCACCTCGTCCTTGAACAGCTCGCGCAGCGGCTCGACCAGCTGCATGTTCATGCGCTCGGGCAGGCCGCCGACATTGTGGTGGCTCTTGATCGTCACCGAGGGGCCGCCGGTGAAGCTGACGCTTTCGATGACGTCCGGGTAGAGTGTGCCCTGCGCCAGGAAATCGGCGCCGCCGATCTTGCGCGCCTCCGCCTCGAACACGTCGATGAAGGTCTTGCCGATGAACTTGCGCTTGGCCTCGGGGTCGGTGACGCCCCTGAGGCCGCTCAGGAACAGGGTCTCGGCGTTCACATGGACCAGCGGGATGCTGTAGCTGTTGCGGAACAGGCTGACGACCTGATCGGCCTCCCCCGCCCGCATCAGGCCGTGGTCGACGAACACGCAGGTCAGCTGGTCGCCGATCGCCTCGTGGATCAGCACCGCCGCGACGGCGGAATCGACACCGCCCGACAGGCCGCAGATCACCCGCGACGTGCCGACCTGCTCGCGGATTTCCGCGATCTTGGCGGCGCGGAAGCCGGCCATGCTCCAGTCGCCCGCAAGCCCGCAGACGTGGCGCGCGAAGTTGGAGATCAGGCGCGCGCCGTCGGGCGTGTGCACCACCTCGGGGTGGAACTGCACGCCATAGAAGCGGCGGCCCTCGTCGGCGGTGACGGCGAAGGGGGCGCCTTCCGAATGGGCGACGACGCGGAAACCGGGCGGCAGCGCCTCGACCTTGTCGCCATGGCTCATCCACACCTGATGGCGCTCGCCCTCGTTCCACAGCCCGTCGAACAGGGCGCAGCGGTCGACGATCTCGATGAAGGCGCGGCCGAACTCGCGCGAGTCGGTGGAGGGAACCACCGAGCCGCCAAGCTGCTCCGCCATGGTCTGCTGGCCATAGCAGATGCCAAGGATGGGGACGCCGGCCTCGAACAGCATGTCGGGCGCGCGCGGCGATCCCGTGTCGGCGACCGATGCCGGCCCCCCGGAAAGGATGATCCCGCGCGGCTTCAGGCGCTTGAACGCCGCTTCCGCGCTGCCGAACGGCGCGATCTCGCAATAGACGCCGGCTTCGCGCACGCGGCGGGCGATCAATTGCGTGACCTGGCTGCCGAAGTCGACGACAAGCAGGCAATCGG
This sequence comes from uncultured Sphingomonadaceae bacterium, assembly GCA_964483275.1. Classification (GTDB taxonomy): domain Bacteria; phylum Pseudomonadota; class Alphaproteobacteria; order Sphingomonadales; family Sphingomonadaceae; genus JBBCJR01. The sequence goes on from CAZACH010000134.1 coordinate 3,373, forward strand.
TCGGCTGAACGGTCATTGCGGCTCCCGCTGGATAGATTGGCGGGAACTAGGCCGCCGCCGCGCCGCTGTCCAGACAGAGGCATATTGTTTCATGGCGCGTCCCGCACCTAAGCTCAGGCGCCTTTTCATACAGGAGATGCGCATGGCTTTCGACGGCAATTGTCACTGCGGCGCCGTGGCGTTCACGGTGGACGCGGACCTTCCGGACACGGCGGTCAGCTGCAACTGCTCGCACTGCCGCCAGAAGGGCCTGCTGCTGTCCTTCCACCCGGCAAGCAGCTTCACCCTGCACCGCGGCGAGGAGATGCTGGCGACCTACACCTTCAACACTCACAAGATCCGCCACCGCTTTTGCCGGACCTGCGGCGCGCAGCCTTTCGCAGAGGGCGACAATCCCGAGGACGGCATCGCCATGCGCGCCATCAACCTGCGCGCCGTGCCGGCCGCCGACCTCGACGCGCTGACGTTGAAGAAGGTCGACGGCGCCAGCCATTAG
>CAZACH010000134.1:3968-6645 GCA_964483275.1 uncultured Sphingomonadaceae bacterium
GACAGGCTCAGGACGAACGGCGTTGGGGATCGGGTGTCGATTGAATGCACGATGCGCGAGGCGGGCAGGCTTCAGGCCGGATCGACGAGCAGCTTGCCCGGCACCAGCCGCTCCATGTGACCATAGCCGGCGCGCCCGTCGGCCGTCTCGAACAGCACACCCTGCTCGATGACCGTGGTGTTCTGGACATCGTCCTCCTGCCGCCGGCCGACATACATGTCGTTGGGCGATGTCGACTGCATCGAGATGGTGCGGACGAACTGCACCACCCTCGCCTCGATCACGCCGCGCCCGTCGTCGATGGTCAGGCGGACGGGTTCGCGGATCAGCCCGCGATTGTCGGTGAAGGGCAGCTTGTCGTGGATGGTGGCGACGGCCTTTTGCGGCACGCCGTCGCGCACGACATTGGCCTCGGCATAGGCGGCGCCTTCGCGGCCCGCGACCTCCGCCTCGTAAAGCTGGAACATCGTGCCGTCGTCGAGCACGCCATGCAGCCAGTGATGGCGGATGTTGGAATCGAACACGCGCGGGCCCCGGCTGTGGTCGCGATTGCCGATGGTGTCGATGGCGTAGCGCTGCTCGCCCAGCGCAATCGTGCCGGTGATGCGGCCGAACTGCTCGACATGGCCGGCGCCCATGAACTCGGTCTTGTGGCCGACGGCGGAGATGTCCCACACCGGCGCTATGCCGCGATAGTCGATGTCGAATTGGAGCCGGTAATGCGGGCCGTCGCGCAGCGGCCCCTCGAACAGATCGACCTCGTCGACGCGGCGGACGCCCCCCAGGAAGCGGAGGCGGAACAGCGACTCCTCGGGCGTGATCCGCACCGAGAAATTGGCCCCGCCCGGCCCCTTGCGGCGCGCCAGCGCATTGCCGATGGCGCGGTGGACCAGCACCGTCCCGTCCGGCAGCGCGACCGCCACCACCTCCCGCCAGAGGTCGAGGTCCCGCCGCCAGCGGCCGATGTGGCAGAACAGCCCGATGCCCGCCTGCGGGTCGAACCCGGCATAGGCGAAATTCTCGCTCCACGTCGGCGTGTCGGGCAAGACCGCGATCGGAAATTCCTCCATGGGCAAACCCTCCCTCTTGTTCAGGCGTCTTCGAGGATGGACGCCACTATGTTGGCCAGGCGCAGCATCACCTTCGGCATGAAGGAGGCGCCGACCTCGGCCAGGTTGATGTCGTCGGTCGCGCCGGTTTCGAACATGCGGCGCCCGCCATTTTGCAGCAGCGTCATCAGATAGAGCTGCCCGCGCAGGCTGAAATAGTCGATGACCGCCGCCGGAAAGCGACGCCCGCCCGCCGCGACATAGGCGTCCAGAAATGCGTCCCAGACGCCCATTTCCTGGATAAAGGGCCGGCAATAGCCAAGGTCCTCGGCGGGGTGGCCGATATGGACCAGCTCCCAGTCGAGCAGCGCGGTGATGCGGCCTTCATCGACGAGGATGTTGTGGAAGGCGGCGTCGTTGTGAACGATGGCGCGCGTATCGTCGATCGCGTCGAGATGCGCGCGCATCCAGCCGAAGGCGGCGGTGGCGGCGATGGAGGGCCAGTGGGCGAGCCGGTTGAAGACCTCCTCCAGCCGGTCGAGTTCGCTCAGCCAGTCGTCGCCCTCGGGCAAGGTGCCGCGCAGCAGGCCGGCGACCGGCGACGGATCGACCGCGTGCAGCAGGGCAAGCTGCTCGGCCAGTTGCAGGGCGAGGCCGGTATCCTTGGGCGGATCGAAATAATCCGGCCCGGCGACCGTGCCCGACGCCCGCTCGACCACCATGAACGGCGCGCCGAGATAATCGCGCGACCGCTCCAGCATCACCGGCCGGGGCGAGCGCAGCGGCGAGTCCGCGACCAGTTCAAGCGCCGGATATTCATCGGCGACGCTCTGCGGCGAAATCCCGGCGGGATGGTCGCGCTGGATCACCAGCTCGCGCGGCAGGCCGGTGTCGCCCTCAAGCGTCAGCAGCGCCGTCTGGCGCGAGCGCCCGCCCACCGCCTGGCGGAAGCCGGTCACGGTGGCGCCGGCCCCACATTTTTCGCGGAAGAAGGCCTCGACGGCGGCGGGCTGGATCAGCAGCGGGTCGGGGCCGCTGGCGGCCGCCATGGCGCTGCGCGGCTGTTCCGCCGCCGTCATCGCGCCGATCGCCTCGGCCATCCGGTCGCGCTCCCAGCCGATCATCTCGCGGGCCTCGTCCCTGCCTGCCGGCGAGGCCAGCCAGTTGCCGTCGGCCAGCCGGTCATGCGCCGCGACGATGGCGGTCGCGGTGTCGGGCCGCACCGCGCTGTTTTCCGGCGGACCGTCGAGCGGGGTGCGCGCCGCCGTCCTGCCGCCGAGCGCCGGCGCATCGCGCTCCATATCGAGCGAGTCGCCGATGCCGGCCAGGGCACGGATCGACGCCTCGAGCGCGCTGCGGGCTTCGCTGTCCTCGACCTTCGGCAGCACGCGGTCGCGCAAGGCGCCAGTGACCGACGCGAGATAGCGCGCATAGCTCATGATATGCCCTCCCCCTTTTATCGTGGTTCTGGCGCAAGCGTTAGTCGATGCGGCTCCGCCATGCCACCCCACCCCCTTTTTCAGGGAGCGAAAGGCGGTCGCCGGCGTTCATCCGGCAATCGGCCCCGCCGTGCTAGGTCGGATCGACATTCAGTTCAGGCCGAGGCGAAAATGGTGGTTTTGCGTGAC
>CAZACH010000135.1:0-2797 GCA_964483275.1 uncultured Sphingomonadaceae bacterium
GCTATCGCCCCGCCGCGCCCGCCAGCATCGGCTCCTCCATCCCGAAATCGGGCCGTCGCAGCGGCGACTTTGGCGGCAATCCGGCACCGCAGGGGGCGTAAGCCCTGACGGAAGCGATGTGCGTTAATATGCTCCGTTCGTCCTGAGCCTGTCGAAGGACGACCGCACGAATCGTCCCGTCCGCAAGGCCCGGAGCAGAGTTCACAAGCTGGTGCGGTCGTCCTTCGACAGGCTCAGGACGAACGGACGTTGGGGGGGCATTGATCCAGCCCCCGATGCCGAACGGCCACGCTCCGCGCTCCCACCCGGCGGAAGGGCCTATCCCCCTTCCGCGAACGGGTCATAGCTGCCGAAATTCCAGACATTGCCTTCCGGGTCGCGCGCGTCATAGGCGCGGCCCGGATAGCCGCCATTGTCATAGGGCGGGCGGATGATGTCGGCGCCTGCCCGCACGGCGCGGGCATGGTGGGCATCGGGATCGTCGATGACGGCGCAGATGCACATCGTCACGCCACCCGCCTCCACCGGTGTCTTCCAGCCGTACAGCGCCTGCGTCTCGCTGGGGCGGGCGCTGCCCAGCATGATCATGTTGCCGTCGAGCAGCAGTTGCGCGTGGTGGATGATCGCCGGGTCCGTCGCGTCGGCATGGACGGCCTGCCGGCTGAAGCCGAAGGCGTCGCACAGGAAGGCGATGGCGGCGGGCGCATCGGCATAGCGCAGGCAGGGGATCAGCGCGTGGTGGACGGTCATGTCGACCTCCTTTCAACAGCCATTGCCAGCATGGGCCGATCTGGCCCACAAGACCAGACCATGACCGACGACGATATCGCGCTGGCGGAGCGGCTCGCCGAAGCGGCGGGCGCCGCCATCCGCCCCTATTTCCGGGCCGCCTTCACCGTCGAGAACAAGCATGACGAATCCCCGGTGACGCAGGCCGACCGCGCCGCCGAGGCGGCGATGCGCCGGATATTGGAGGCCGAGCGCCCGGAAGACGGCGTGATCGGCGAGGAATATGGCGCGCTGCGGGGCGATGCCGCCCGCCGCTGGGTGCTCGACCCGATTGACGGCACGCGCAGCTTCATCGCCGGCCGCCCGATCTTCGGCACGCTCATCGCGCTGCTCGAGGAGGACAGGCCGGTGCTGGGCGTGATCGACCAGCCGATCAACGGTGAACGCTGGATCGGCAGCATCCACCACCCGACCACGCTCAACGGCAAGGCCGTGCACACCCGTCGCTGCGCCGACATCACGCGCGCGCTGCTCGCCACCACCTCGCCCTGGCTGTTCGACCCCGGCGGCGCCGTCGCCTTCGACCGCGTCGCCGATGCCTGCCGCGACACGCTGTTCGGCGGGGATTGCTATAATTATGCCCTGCTCGCCGCCGGCCATATCGACCTGGTGCTGGAGGAAGGGTTGAAGCTCTATGACTTCGCCGCGCTCGTGCCGGTCATCGAGGGCGCCGGCGGGCGGATGTGCGACTGGCGGGGCCAGCCATTGCAGGCCGGCAGCGACGGACGGGTCATCGCCACGGGCGACCCCGCGCTGATCGAGCCGGTGCTCAACCTGCTCGGGCATTTTTGATCCGGCGGCGCGCTTTGGGAGCTATGCTCCGTTCGTCCTGAGCCTGTCGAAGGACGACCGTGCCAATTGTGAAATCTGCTCCGGCCTTGCGGGCGGGAAGGCTTGCGCTGTCGTCCTTCGACAAGCTCAGGACGAACGGCCAAATTTAATGCCACCGTGCCTAATCCTTCTTGGGCAACTGCCCCGTGCCGACATCCTTGCGCGGCTTGCCCTTGTCGGTGCGCTGGGCGCGGGCGTTGGCCCCTTCCAGCACCGGGCCGCAATCCGCCGCCTTGGCGTCGCCCGGATCGACAAAGGCGATGATGGCGGCCAGCGGGCTCGCCAGCAGGCCGAGGCCCAGCCCGGCCCCCGCGCGGCCGAGCAGTTCGGGCGTGATCGCGTTGATCGACGGGCTGGCGAAATAGCCGCCGACGCCGACCGGCGACTGGCCCGAAAACAGGCTGAACGTCTTGGCGTCCGCCTTCAGGGCGAAGTCGAGCCGCTCGTCCTTGAAGCTGAAGCCGCCGCGGCCGATGATGACATTCTTCCGGGTGTCGATCAGGATCGGGTCGGCGGCGGCGATGCCGTCGCGCACCGTGAAGGCGATCAGCCCGCAATTGATCTCGACCGGCTTTTCCAGCTTCTTCTCGAACATCTTCTGGACGAAGGTGCCGATGTCGATCTCGGCGAGCTGGATGTTGCGCGTCCAGAAGGTGCCGCGCGGCAGGATGATGGCGATGCGGCCGTCGGAACTGGCCAGCGATTCGCGCACCGTGTCGCCCTCGCCCTTCATCTGGACGCGCAGCTTGAGCGTGCCCGAAGTCCCCGATTCCTCGACCCCGAAGCCGCGCAGCAGGCGGCCCATCGGGGTCGGCGACAGGCGGATATCATAATCGGTCGCCACCGGGCGCTTCTGGGCATTGATCGAAATATCCGACGCCAGATGCCCGCCGGCCAGATCGAAGGTCAGCGGCGACAGCTTGAGCAGCCGGCGCTTCAGGTCCAGCGTCAGGGCGACGTTGGAAATCGGCAGCTTTTCCGCGCGTATCGTGCGGACCTTGTAGTCGACATGCGCGTCGAAATTGTTGAGCGCCTCGACCCTGAGCGGGGCGTCGGGCAACAGCCGGGGCCGGCCGCCGACCTGGCGGATGACGCCGCGATCCCCCGCCTTGCCGATCTGTTGCGGGTCATAGCCGATGAAGGGGCCGACATCGATGATATCGACCTTGCGCGAGGC
>CAZACH010000135.1:2897-6603 GCA_964483275.1 uncultured Sphingomonadaceae bacterium
CCGCGCAGGCGGCCGTCGACGGCGAGGCGGGTCGGGCCGGATATCGCGCGCATCGTCAACTGGTTGTCGCCGCCCGCCATCACCTCATTGGGTGAAAGCAGCGCGCCGGTCAGCGTGAACGGGTTGCGGCGCATCGAACCGCTGCCGGTGAAGTCGATCCGCGGCTGCACCCGCGTGCCCTGCGCGCGGACGCTGTTGAAGTTGATCGTCGCGTCGAGCTGCATCGGTGGGTCGCGATAGCGCACCACCGTCTTTTCCAGCGCGGCGCGGCGGATGACCGGCATCTCGAACGGCGCGCCGCGCTTGTTCGGGTCGCCGAAGGTCCAGCTGTTGCGGCGCGCCTGCTGGTCCCATTCGAAATTGAACTCGCCGTCGAGCAGCTCCAGCCAGTTGGCCCGCCGCGTGCCGAAGATCAGCGGAAAGGTCGCGACCGAGGTGTCGACGAGGCGGCTCTGGAAGAAATTGCGTTGCCGCGCCCAGGCGGGATTGCCGATCGTCATCCCTTCGGCGCGGAACCTGATGTTGATCGGGTTGAAATAGAGCTGGAAGTCGCCCGCCACCCGCACGTCGCGCTGCGCCAGGCTGCTCACCGTGCGCTCGAACGGCTGTTTCAGGAAGCGCCCCTTGGTGATGAACAGCACCAGCCAGAGCAGGATGACTAGGCCGATGATCGTCGCCAGAACCGCGACGACGCTGGATAAAGCGCTTTCGAGGGAACGGCGATTACGCTCCAGAAAGCTGTCGCTTGCAGGGGTCACGTCCTCGGCCATCGTGCTTCAACGGCGTCGGCACGGAAGCGTTCCAAATGCGTGTTTCGGGGTTTGCTGGCTTTTTTGAACCGCCCGCCGATGCCCGCTTGCGGCCCGCCTCCTCCTTCGTGCTAGGGTCGGCGCAAATCGAGCCTTGCTGAAAGCTGGAGACCCCCTGATGGCTGTCGCACATGCCTGGGCCGCGCATGCCGCCCATACCCCCTTCGCCCCCTTCGAGTTCCAGCGCCGCGAGCTGGAGCCGAACGACATCCGCATCGACATCCTCTATTGCGGCATCTGCCATTCGGACGTCCACTTCGCGCGCGGCGAGTGGGGCGACCCCTCCTATCCGTGCGTGCCGGGCCACGAGATCGTCGGCCGCGTCACGGCGGTGGGCAAGGACGTCACCCGGTTCAAGGCCGGCGACCTCGCCGGCGTCGGCTGCCTCGTCGACAGCTGCGGCCATTGCAGTTCCTGCGGGGAAGGGCTGGAGCAATATTGCGAGACCGGATCAACCGGCACCTATATGGGCGTCGAGCACCAGACCGGCCTGCCCACCTATGGCGGCTATTCGAACTATATCGTGCTGCGCGAGAAGTTCGCCCTGCACATCACCCACAAGGAGGCCGACCTGCCCGCCGTCGCGCCCTTGCTCTGCGCCGGTATCACCCTGTGGTCGCCGCTGCGCCACTGGCAGGCGGGGCCGGGCAAGAAGGTCGGCATCGTCGGGATCGGCGGGCTGGGCCACATGGGCGTGAAGCTTGCCCATGCGCTCGGCGCCCATGTCGTGGCGTTCACGACATCGGAGGGCAAGGTCGCCGAAGCGAAGCGGCTGGGCGCGGACGAGGTCGTCATCTCCCGCAACGAAGCGGAAATGGCCCGCCATGCCGACAGCTTCGACCTCATCGTCAACACCGTCTCGGCCTCGCAGGACCTCCAGACCTATGTGCGGCTTCTGAAGCGCGACGCGACGCTGGTGCTGGTCGGCGCCGGGACGGAGAAGCATGTCAGCCCCGATGCCTTCGCCATGATCAGGAGCCGGCGCAGCATTGCCGGCTCGGCCATTGGCGGCATTGCCGAGACCCAGGAGATGCTGGATTTCTGTGCCGAGCGGGGAATCACCGCCGATATCGAGCTGATCCCGGTGCAGGACGTCGATTCGGCCTATGACCGCATCGTCGCCAGCGACGTGAAATATCGCTTCGTCATCGACATGAAGACGCTGCCGACGGGCTGAGGGGGCGCATTGCCGGCCCATTTGGCGGGGGCGGGTCGCCATGCGCCGGCGGCCGGCCCTTGCCTTTTGGCGGCCCGCTGCTATAGCCGCGCCCTTCCCACCCGTGGGAAATATCGGGATGGTCCGGCCAGTGTGGGCTGCCGTGTCCGTCCGCAATCGATCCTGCAAGGAGACGAAAATGCCCAAGCTCAAGACCAAGAGCGGCGTCAAAAAACGCTTCAAGCTCACCGCCACCGGCAAGATCAAGCATGGCGTCGCTGGCAAGCGCCACCGGCTGATCAGCCACAACGGCAAGTATATCCGCCAGAATCGCGGCACCAGCGTGCTCTCCGATGCCGATACGCGCACGGTGAAGCTCTGGGCCCCCTACGGCCTGAACTAGGAGGAGCGCGACCATGGCACGTGTCAAACGCGGGACGACCACCCGGGCGAAGCATAATCGCATCCTGGACCAGGCGAAGGGCTATTATGGCCGTCGCAAGAACACCATCCGCATCGCCCGCCAGGCGGTGGAGAAGGCCGGCCAGTACGCCTATCGCGACCGCAAGGTGAAAAAGCGGAACTTCCGCGCGCTGTGGATTCAGCGCATCAACGCCGCCGTGCGCGCCGAGGGCCTGACCTATGGCGTCTTCATGCACGGCCTCAAGCTCGCCGGCATCGAGCTGGACCGCAAGGTCCTGGCCGATATCGCGATGCACGAAGGCGAGGCGTTCAGCGCCATCATCGCGCAGGCCAAGGCGGCTCTGCCCGAAGGCGCCCGCGTCGCGGCCTGAGCCGTAACGACCGGATTGCTCATCGGGGGCGCGGCGGCCTAAGGGCTTCCGCGCCCCTTTGCTTATACGGAATGACGACATGACCGACGTCGCGACGCTGGAGCGCGAATATCTGGATGCGGTGGCGCGCGCCGACACGCCCGAGGCCGTGGAAGCGGTGCGCGTGCAGGCGCTGGGCAAGCAGGGCGCCGTGACCGCCCTGCTCAAGACGCTGGGCGGCATGAGCGCCGAGCAGCGCCAGAGCGAAGGCCCGCGCATCCATGGCCTGCGCGAGGCGGTGACGGCGGCGATCGGCGCGCGCAAGGCGGCGCTGGAAGCGGCCGAGCTGGATCGCCGGCTGGCGGCCGAGCGCGTCGACGTGACACTGCCGGTCGACAGCGGCGCGCGCGGCAGCGTCCATCCGGTGAGCCAGGTGATGGACGAACTGGCGGAAATCTTCGCCGACCTCGGCTTCTCGGTCGCGACAGGGCCGGAGATCGAGGACGACTGGCATAATTTCAGCGCCCTCAACATCCCCGAAAGCCATCCGGCGCGGGCGATGCACGACACCTTCTATTTCCCCGAATCGGCCAATCGCGACGGCAAGCGCATGCTGCTGCGCACCCACACCTCGCCGGTGCAGATCAGGACGATGACCGCGACCCCGCCGCCGATCCGCATCATCGCGCCGGGCCGCACCTATCGGTCGGACAGCGACGCCACCCACACGCCGATGTTCCATCAGGTCGAGGGGCTGGTGATCGACCGCGGCATCCATATGGGCCACCTCAAATGGACGCTGGAGACGTTCGTGCGCGCCTATTTCGAGCGCGACGACATCGTGCTGCGCATGCGGCCGAGCTATTTCCCCTTCACCGAGCCGTCGGCCGAGGTCGACGTCGGCTACAGCCTTGAAAAGGGCAAGCGCGTCGTCGGCGGCGATCCGGCGAATGGCGGCTGGATGGAGA
>CAZACH010000136.1:0-6540 GCA_964483275.1 uncultured Sphingomonadaceae bacterium
ACGGTCCTGGTCGACCTCGACGCCGGAGACATTGCGGCCAAGCTTGACCACCTCGTCCGTCATCTCGGCGACCCGACACTGCTCGTCGAAAGTGGCGGCCGGACGCCGGACGGTCTCGACAAGCTGCATGTCTGGTGGCGCTTGAGCGAACCGGCCGAGGGCGAGGACATCGCGCTTCTCTGTCGGCTGCGCGGCGACATTGCGGTCAAGGTCGGCGGCGACACGCATTTCCGATCGGCCCACCAGCCGATCCGCCTGGCTGGTTCAGTCTATCACAAGGGCGGCTTCAAGCGGCTGGTCAACATCCGCCGCCACAGCCCCCGGACCGAGGTCCATCTGCGCGACTTCGCCGAACTCGTCGCCGACATGCCGCCGCTTGCCGGGGTCGGATCCGAGCCAGGCCCCTCGACCGACAAACCGTCGATCACCGATGTCCTGACGACGCCGGTCCGCGAAGGCGGTTCGGACGATTGGACCCGCTTCCAGGGGGCGAGCGCCGCCATCGGCCACTACGTCCGCATGGCGCACGAGGGCCGCATGAGCCGCGACGACGCGTGGGAGGCGATCTGCCAGTACAACGCCGCCCAGCTCCGTCCCAGCTGGCCGCTCGAACGTCTCGCCTCGGAAGCACAGCGCCTCTGGCGGCTGCATGAAGAGCGCCATGGGCCGGCCCTCGAACGAATCGCCGTGCCGCCGATGTCCGCGCTTCCGGTTTTCACGCTCGGCGCACTGCTCGACGACGTGAGCCCGATGCCCGACGACATCATCGCGCCGCGATTGCTGACGCCCGGCGGGATGCTGGTGCTCGGCGGAGCCCCCAAGGTCGGCAAGAGCGACTTCCTGATCAGTCTGCTCGTCCACATGGCGGCGGGCGTGCCCTTCCTCGGCTTTGCGCCGAGCCGGCCGCTGCGGATCTTCTATCTGCAGGCGGAGATCCAGTACCACTATCTGCGGGAGCGCCTCCAGGCCATCCGGATCGAGCCGGCGCTCCTGGCCGCGGCGCGCGACAATCTCGTCGCCACGCCGAAGGTCCGCATGCTGCTCGACGCCGGCGGCGTGGGCCTGACCATCGCCGCGGTTCGCGCCCACTACGGCCATGGCGCGCCCGATATCCTCTGCATCGACCCGATCCGCAATCTCTTCGATGGGGGTCCGGACGGCGGCGGGGAGAACGACAACACCGCGATGCTCTTCTTCCTGCAGGAGCGGGTCGAAGCGCTGCGGGACGCCGTAGCCCCGGATGCCGGCCTGATCCTCTGCCATCACACCCGCAAGATCACCAAGAAGCAGCTCGTCGAGGACCCCTTCATGGCGCTCTCGGGCGCGGGCAGCCTTCGCAGCTTCTACACCTCCGGGGTGATCATGCACCGGCCCGACGAGGACCGACCGGAGCGGATGCTGCATTTCGAGCTCCGCAACGGCCCCGGCATCGAGCCGATGATCGTCGACAAGGCGGACGGACGCTGGATCGCGATCGACCGCTCGGAGACAAGGCTCGTGCGTCGCGAGTTCGGCGAGAAGCTCGACGCCGAGCGCGCGCGCAAACACGACGTGATCCTTCAACTGCTCTTCGATGAGGCCGAGGCCGGCCGGCTCTACACCGCGCTGCAATTCGCCGAGAGCTTCGAGAACCGGGCCGGGCTCGGCGGCAAGGACACGATCCGCGAACGGATCAGCGTGCTGGCCACAAAGGGTTTCATCAAGTTCGTTCGCGATGGCGCGCCGTTCGGCCTGCCAACCTCGCGCTCGAAATTCGGCTATCTCTGCGTCGAGGGCATGACCTTCCCGACCGGAGAAGAGACGGCAGACCCCGACACCGGCGAGGTCGTGTCCGTCCGGATCCCGGTCCTTCCCAGCACCTACAAATGTCCGCAGAGCGGCGCGGCGCTGCCGGTCGAGAACCCCCTGGTCTGGGTGTATCAGACGGAGGAGACCTCGTGATGCGGCAGCTCATCCCGACTACGCGGACTTACGCAGGATCAAGTTGTGGCAAGTTGCGGCGAGCTGGGCGGCCAGCTTCCCAACTACTTTCGTTGCTTTTCGCGCCGCCGCGCTCCGCCCAGCCATCCCGCGCACATTCAAGTTGGGAAAGCTCGTCCCAACTACCTTGGCTCCCGCGCGCTCCGCTGCGCGGCCTTTCGCAGATTCAAGTTGGGAACGCGGCCCACGCCATGGGCCGTCCCAACTTCGATTTCTCCAGAAGATTCAACGTGTTGATGCGCTCTCGAAGTTGTGGGGGTGAAAGCCACCCCCTTCGGGGGTGGGGGAGAACCGCGCCGAGCGGGTTCTCCCACTCCCACCCCCAGGGGCTTCGCGCGCGCGGTCGCCGTGCCGTCCATCCCCTCACCGACATCAGACGAGAAGGACCCACCACCATGAGCCAGTGCCCGTCACCCCTCCCCAAGAGCGCGCCCCATCCGGCCCCGGTCATCTCGACATCCACGGGCAGCGCCATTCTCGCCCTGGATCTCGGCACCACCACGGGCTGGGCGAGCCTGGCGGGCGGGATCGTGCACAGCGGAACCGCCACCTTCCGCTCCGGGCGCTTCGATGGCGGTGGCATGCGGTATCTGCGCTTCCAGCACTGGCTCGAACAGCTCGCCGACGACAGCGGTGGGTTGGCCGCGATTTATTTCGAGGAGGTCCGGCGCCATATCGGCACTGACGCCGCCCACCTCTACGGCGGTTTCCTGGCGACGTTGACCGCTTGGTGCGAGCGTGAGGGCGTCGCCTATCAGGGCGTTCCTGTCGGCACCATCAAACGCTTCGCCACGGGCAAGGGCAACGCCGGCAAGGATGCCGTGCTCGCCGCGATGCGCCAGCGCGGATTCCAACCCGCCGACGACAACGAGGCCGACGCGATCGCGATCCTGCTCTGGGCGATGGAGACCCGGGGAGGTGTGCTGTGAGGTGGACGCCACGCGGATATGGCGGCCAGCGCCGCACCCCCGATGAAGTCAAGCGCGATGGCTGGCGCGAGCAGCGCGTCCTCGCGGTCTCTCTCGATGACGACCGGCTGACCTGGCCCGAGCGTGAGCTCGTCCGGCAACTCGGCGAGAAGCTCTATGGCGACCGCGATCAGGCGAAGGAGGCGCGTCGATGACCCAGTGGACACCGAGCCTCGTCGAGGAACGTCTCGCGGAAGCGGCCTTCGTGCTCAAGCGCCTGCCCGAACCCCGGCGGCAGGGATATTTCAGCGTCTGGCCGGAGGTCATCCATAGCTTCGCCGACAAGGTCGGACAGGAGCCGAAGCCGATGCGCGTCATCCCGTCACCCGCCGCGATCAGCCGGATGGAGGAGACGCTCAGCTGGACGGTGGGGCTCGATCCGATCGACGGCAAGATCGTCTGGCTGCGCGCCTACGGCGAGCGATGGAAAACCATCTGCTGGACCGTCGGATTGCAGCGGTCGGCGGCGCACGAGCATTGGCTCTACGCGCTCTGCGTGATTGCCTGCCGGTTGAACCGCCGTCATGTCCCGAAGCGGCGGTCGAGGCGCTATGTCATTGAAATGGTTAAAGAGGCTTGCGAGACCGAGGACAGACCCCCAAATTAACTTCTTGTCCGTACGTTGTCCGTATGATATTGAGAGTGTGACAGGAGATCAGCCATGCCCGCAGCCGAAGCCAAGTCCGAACGCATCGAAGTACGCACCACGCCGACCATGAAGGCGCTGTTGCAGCGTGCAGCCACGTTCTCGCACAAGAACGTGACTGAGTTCCTGCTCGAGGCGGGCATCAATGCCGCCGAGGAAGCGCTGGTCGATCGCCGCATGTTCAGGCTCGACGACGACCAGTGGCAAGCCTTCCAGGACGTTCTCGACCGCCCAGTCAGAAGCATGCCGCGCCTCGCCAAACTGCTCGCCGAGAAGAGCGTGCTTGAGTGACGGCGGAGAGCCAATCGTTCTCTGCGGTCCGAAAGCACGACGCCTCTCTCGACGTCGACGCATTCGATTGCGGCAAAGAACCCCTTGACCGTTTCCTCAAACGCTACGCGCTGGTCAACCAGAAGGCGGGCAGTGCTCAGACCTATGTCGTTTGTCGCGGCGAACAGCGCGTCGTCGGCTACTACAGCCTTGCGGTCGGCGCTGTCGAACATGCCGACGCGCCGGGACGGGTAAGCAAGGGACTGGCCCGCCATCCGATCCCGGTGATGCTCTTGGCCCGGCTTGCCATCGACCGATCCGAGCAGGGAAAGGGGCTGGGCAAGGCGTTGCTCAAGGATGCACTGCTCCGCACGGCCCAAGCTGCCGACATTGCAGGCATCCGCGCACTGCTCGTGCATGCCAAGGATGACGAAGCGCGCGCTTGGTACGAGGGGTTCGACTTCGAGCCGAGTCCGACGGACCCGTACCATCTCTTCCTGCTGATGAAAGATCTGCGATCGCTCCTCGGAGAGTGAACGCAGTCTTGCGAACCGAAGAGGAAGGTGTCCGCCGGACACTTTTCGAAGGGACGAAAAAGCAGTCTCTGCGGTAGATTCTGGCTATCCTCGGGAGAGGCGCGCGCGAGCGACCCAATTCGACGCCCATTTACACCCAAATCGCCTGAACATCCGAGTTCACGGGTCCTTCCTGGCGATAATCGTATGCTGGCGGGCGAAGCGCGATAGATCGCCAGCGACAGGGCCGGATTTTTGGGAAGCCACCCGGAAGCCGGATCCACCCAGATCCCGAGAAACCACCAACGAACACGCGCCTGATGGCCGGACGCCCGTTGCGCCCGCTGGACCCCGCACGGAGTCCAGCGCGGCATCCGGGGTCCAGCGGATCACAGGTGTCCACTCCAATCCATGGACCCATCCGACCCATGACGCTGAGCTTCGCCCCCGAGCGGATCGAGACCTGGCCGCTTGCGCGCCTCCAACCCTACGCGAAGAACGCGAAGGTGCACGGTGCGGACCAGGTCGCCAAGATCGCCGCCAGCATGGCCGAATTTGGCTGGACCGTGCCCTGCCTCGTGGCGGAGGACGGAGAACTGATTGCAGGCCATGGCCGCGTCCTGGCCGCGACGCAACTCGGGCTGACCGAGGCGCCGGTCATCGTGCTGGGGCACCTGACCGAGGCACAGCGGCGGGCCTACCGGATAGCGGACAACAAGCTCACGGAACTCGGCAGCTGGGACGAGACCCTGCTTTCGACCGAGCTGCAGGGACTTCTGGCCGACGACTTCGACCTGTCGCTCGTCGGCTTCTCCGACGGCGAACTAGACAAACTGCTCGCCTTCGATCCGAGCGCGGATGGCGAAGACGGCGGCACCAGCGTGCCGCCCGTCACCATTCCCGAACCACCCCGCAATCCGGCCTCGCGCACGGGCGATGTGTGGATCCTTGGGCCGCACCGGCTGCTCTGCGGCGACAGCACGAACCATGACGACGTCCGCCGTCTGATGAACGGCGAGCGCGCGGTGCTGTTCGCGACGGACCCGCCGTATCTCGTCGACTACGACGGCTCGAACCATCCGACGCGCAACAAGGACTGGTCGCAGTCCTATGGCGTGACTTGGGACGACAGCAGCCAGGGCGCCGAGCTCTATGACGACTTCATCGCGGCGGCCGTCGCCGAGGCCATCACGGAAGACGCCGCATGGTATTGCTGGCACGCCTCGCGACGCCAGGCGATGTTGGAAGCATGCTGGGAGAGAGCCGGCGCCTTCGTCCACCAGCAGATCATCTGGGTGAAGGACCGCGGCGTCCTGACCCGGTCGCACTACCTCTGGAAGCACGAGCCCTGCTTCATGGGCTGGCGCCGCCCGAACCGCCCGCCGAAGGTGGCCGAGCAGACGCTGCCCTCGACCTGGGAGATGCCCAGCTTCGCCAAGGACGAGCGCCCCGACCACCCGACGCCGAAGCCGCTCGACGCCTTCGGGATCCCGATGCGCCAGCACGTGGCGCGCGGCGGGCTCTGCTACGAGCCCTTCTCGGGCTCCGGCTCGCAGATCATGGCGGGCGAGGCCAACGGCCGCCGCGTCTTCGCGATGGAGATCAGCCCGGCCTATGTCGATGTCGCCGTGGAACGCTGGCAGGCCGAGACCGGCCGCGACGGGATCCTCGATGGCGACGGACGGACCTTCGCCGAGGTGAGAACCGAGCGGCTGGGCGACGATGCCGGGGCCCGGGCCGATACGCCGGACCCGGACGCCGCCCCAGAACCCGCGCGAAAGCGCAAGACCGCCGCGTGACATGCATGACCTGGCTTTACCTTCCTCCGGACGCGCTTCCGGAGCCGGAGACGCATGCCTCTTCGGCCTCTCCCTCTGCTCCGGCGCGGGCGGGCTCGACCTCGGGCTCGCCATCGCCATCCCCGGATATCGTGCTGTGGGCCATGTCGAACGGGAAACCTTCGCCGCAGCCACTCTCGTGGCGCGGATGGAAGACGCGTCCCTGGATCAGGCTGTTGTCTGGGACGACGTTGCCACCTTCGACGGCCGCCCGTGGCGCGGCGCGGTGGACATCGTCACTGCGGGCTATCCGTGCCAGCCGTTCTCGGTCGCGGGCAAGCGCCGGGGGGCGGACGACCCGCGCCACCTCTGGCCGCATGTCG
>CAZACH010000137.1:0-6532 GCA_964483275.1 uncultured Sphingomonadaceae bacterium
CTGCGACCCTCTGCTCCCAAAGCAGATGCGCTACCAGGCTGCGCCACTCCCCGACCCGGGACGAGCGCGGCCCGGGAGCCGCGCGGGGAAGCCGATAGCAGGTCGCGGGCGGTTGCGGAAGGGAGATGGAGGGGGCGGTGTCGGCGGGGTCAGCCGAGGCGGCGCAGCCAGCCTTCGCTGTCCGGCACCGTGCCGCGCTGGATGCCGACGAGGCGGGCCTTCAGGTCGTCGGTGACGGAACCGCCCTCGCCGTTGCCGATGACGAAATTGCCGCTGCTGCTCCTGATCTCGCCGATCGGGGAGATGACGGCGGCGGTGCCGCAGGCGAAGGTCTCGCGCAGGCGGCCGCTGGCGGCGTCGGCGCGCCACTGGTCGATGCTGTAGCGCTCCTCCCGCACCTCGCGGCCATCGGCGCGGGCGAGCGTGATGACCGAGCCTCGAGTGATGCCGGGCAGGATCGTGCCGCCCAGCGGCGGCGTGACGATCGAGCCGTCGTCGAACACGAAGAAGATGTTCATGCCGCCAAGCTCCTCGACCCAGCGATGCTCGGCGGCGTCGAGGAAGACCACCTGGTCGCAGCCGTTGCGGATCGCCTCCGCCTGCGCGACGAGGCTGGCGGCATAGTTGCCGCCGCACTTGGCCGCGCCCGTCCCGCCGGGCGCCGCGCGGGTATAATCGTCCGACAGCCACACCGTCACCGCCTTGCTGCCGCCCTTGAAATAGGCGCCCACCGGGCAGGCGATGACCACGAACATATATTCGGCGGCCGGGCGGACGCCGAGGAACACCTCGCTGGCGAACATGAAGGGGCGCAGGTAGAGGCTGCCCTCCCCGCCCGGAATCCATGCGCTGTCGATGCGCACCAGTTCCTCGATGGCGCCGAGGAACAGCGAATCCGGCAAGGGCGGCATCGCCATCCGTTCCGCCGATTCACGGAAGCGGCGGGCATTTTCCTCCGGACGGAACAGCGCGATGCCGCCGTCCTGCAGGCGATAGGCTTTCAGCCCCTCGAAAATCTCCTGCGCATAATGGAGGACCGCGGCCGCCGGATCGAGCGTGAACGGCTGGCGGGCGCACACCTGCGCGTCGTGCCAGCCCTTGTCGGCGGTCCAGCGGATCGTGACCATATGATCGGTGAAAACACGGCCGAAGCCCGGATCCTCCAGCAAAGCCGCCCGCACGTCCGGCGCGACGGGCGCGGCATGGGGGTGGCGGGCAAAGGCAAGATCCAGTTCAGCACTCATCAACGCGGTTCCTCATTGTGACGCGCCATGCCCATGTCACATCTGGCGCGTTTCCGAAAGACCGCGCACACGCGAGAGACCGGATAGAAGCGGGCGGGCGGGCGCCGACGCGCCACCCGCCCGCCGTCCGGGGTCAGGGAATGATGGCGCAGCCGACGCGATCGCCTGCGCCGCCGATCGGCTGGGTCTTGTGGTCGTCGGGATTGGCGTGGATGACCAGCGCCGAGCCGTCGGCATCCTTGAGCGTCACCCGGTCGCCGCCGCCGTTCAGCGAGACGAGGGTGGTATAAACCTCCGCCGTCGCGGTGCCGTCCGCGCCCGCGAAAATGTTCGGCAGGTCGCCGGCATCGTTCGCCTCCGCGTTCAGCAGGCCATGGATGAGCGGCTTCTCATTATGGACGTGGCCGCCGGATTTCTGGAACTTGGCATCGCTGCAATCGGCCTTTTCATGGAAATGGATGGCATGCCAGCCGGGCGTCAGGCCCTTCGCCTCGATCCGCAGGATGACGCCGCGCGGCGCCTCGGTGACGCTGATCTCGCCCATCGCCTTGCCGCCGGCGCCGATGATCTGCCCGGGCGCCACATTGGCGGCCCCTGCCGGAACGGCCGCCAGGGCGGCTGCGCCAAGGACCAGCATGGTCATGGTTTTGAAGTGCATCTTCATTCTCCTGCGAGGTCGGGAACCGTCTTCTTCGCACCCCGGATAAAGCGCCGCAAGGCGCACGGGGTTCCGGCCCCGAGTCCGGACGCAGGTTGTAACCGCCGCGCCGCGCCCATAACTCGGCAGGATCAAGCGGCTATGCGGGAAGAAAAAATGGTGGCCTTGTCGATCCTCGACCTCGTTCGCATCACGGAAGAAACCGACGCGCGCGGCGCGCTGGACAATGCACGCGCGCTTGCGGCGAAGGCGGAGGATTGGGGCTACACCCGCTTCTGGGTGGCCGAGCATCATAATTTCCCCGGCATCGCCAGCGCCGCGACCTCGATCGCCATCGCCCATATCGCGGCGGGCTCGCAACGCATCCGCGTCGGCGCCGGCGGGATCATGCTGCCCAACCACGCCCCGATCGTCATCGCCGAGCAGTTCGGCACGCTGGCGCAGCTGTTCCCCGGCCGCATCGACCTGGGCGTCGGCCGCGCTCCCGGCACGGACCAGATCACGGTGCGGGCGCTGCGCCGCACCCTCGACGCCGCCGAGAATTTCCCGCAGGACGTGCTGGAATTGCAGGCCTATTTCGAGCCAGCGCGCGAAGGCCAGAGGCTACAGGCGGTGCCCGCCGCCGGCACGCGCGTGCCGCTGTGGATGCTCGGCTCCAGCACCTTCGGCGCGCAGCTCGCGGCGGAACTGGGCCTGCCCTACGCCTTCGCCTCCCATTTCGCGCCCGACCTGCTGATGCCCGCGCTCGACATCTATCGCCAGTGCTTCAAGCCCTCGGCGCAGCTTGAGCGGCCTTACGCGATGGTCGGCGTCAACATCATCGCGGCCAAAACCGACGCCGAGGCGCGCCGGCTGGCGACGACGCAGCAAATGTCCTTCACCGACATATTCCGTGGCGCGCGCGGCCTCAGCCAGCCGCCGATCGACGATATCGAGACTTACTGGTCGCCGATGGAAAAGGCGCAGACGGGGCGGATGCTGGCGCGATCCATCATCGGCTCACGCGACACGGTGGCTGCGGGGATCGAGGCGCTGATCGCCGAAACCGGCGCGGACGAGCTGATGATCGTGTCCGATGTCTATGACCATCGGCAGCGGCTGCGCTCCTTCGAGCTGATCGCCGAGGCCGGCGGCGCGCTGACGCCGCGTGAACGGCAGCCCGACTTCGCGTGAAGCCTCTCTGATCGAGGGCAAGCAGAAGCGGCACCGCCTCCCTCGCCCGTTCGTCCCGAGCCTGTCGAAGGAGGGCCGTATCGACTCCCGGACCCTGCTCCGGGCCTTGCGGATGGGAAGGCCCGAGCGGTCGTCCTTCGACAGGCTCAGGACGAACGGCGTTGGGACGGGCTGTGTTGACGTGCATGCACGTTAAAGCGGCAGCGCGGGCTGTATCGCTTCGGCCCTGTTCTCGCCGTCGGACAGGCCGGACAGCGTCAGGCCCATCAGCCGCACCCCTTCGCGCACCGGGATCAGGGCCTTGAGCAGGTCCGCCCCCACCCCTGCCAGCACCAAGCGGTCGGCGACGGGGGTGTTCAGGCTGCGGGCGCGGGTGATCTGGCGGAAGTCGGCATATTTTATCTTGAGCGTCACCGTCCGCCCCGACGCGCCCGCCGTCTCGATGCGCCGCCACACGGCGTCCGTGACCATGTCGAGCGCGGCGAACAGTGCGTCGGGCGCGACGATGTCGGCATCGAGCGTCCGTTCCGCGCCGATCGACTTGCGGTCGCGGTTGGCGCAGACCGGGCGGTCGTCGATCCCCCGCGCGGCATCGTGGAAATATTGCGCGCTGCTGCCGAAATGCCGGCGCAGCGCATCGAGGCTCCAGCCGCGCAGATCGGCCCCGGTGAGGATGCCGAGCGCTTCCATCCGCGCCGCCGTGACCGGCCCGACGCCGCGAAAGCGCCGGACCGCTAGCCCGGCGACGAAGGCGGCGCCCTGGCGCGGCGTGATGACGCACAGGCCGTCGGGCTTGTTCTGGTCCGCCGCCAGCTTGGCGATGAACTTGTTATAGGAAACGCCCGCCGAGGCGGTCAGCCCCGTTTCCGCCTGGATGCGCGCCCGGATGGAGCGGGCGATGGCGGTGGCGGAACCCAGCCCCAGCCTGTCCTCGGTCACGTCCAGAAAAGCCTCGTCCAGCGACAATGGCTCGATCAGCGCGGTATAGTCGGCGAAGATCGCATGAATCTGCTGCGATACGGCGCGATAGGCGTCGAAGCGCGGCGGCACGAAGATCAGGCCGGGGCAGCGCCGCGCCGCCGTCACCGAGGCCATGGCCGAGCGGACGCCGAAGGCCCGCGCCTCATAGCTCGCCGCCGCCACGACGCCGCGCGCGCTCGACCCGCCGACCGCGACCGGCTTGCCGCGCAGGGCCGGGTCGTCACGCTGCTCCACCGCCGCGAAGAAGGCGTCCATGTCGATATGGATGATCTTGCGGTGACTCATGGCCGGGCGCTTATAGCGCGCCGGCGGCCCGACATCACGGCTTCACTTGGCCCGCAGGTTGCTTTTTTGGTGACATGCGCCTATATCGAAAAGCGCTAACGTCGCTTGCGGCGGAATTTGATGCCCCGGGGGCAGATCCTTCCATGACACGCTTCTTGGCTCTGCTGGCACGTCGCCAGTGGAATATTTGTTCCGTGAAGGAAGTTTTCATGCCGATTGGGACCGTCAAATTCTTCAATACCGACAAGGGCTATGGCTTTATTGCCGCCGAAGATGGTTCGGGCGACAGCTTCGTCCACATCACCGCGGTCGAGCGCTCGGGCATGAGCACGCTGAACAAGGATCAGCGCGTCAGCTATGAGCTTGAAACCGATCGGCGCGGCAAGCAGTCCGCCGTCAACCTGCAATCGGCCTGACGCGCCGATGGCGAAAGAGGAACTGATTACCCTGGATGGCCTGATCGACGAGATCCTTCCCGACGGGCGCTTCGGCGTCGTGCTCGAGAATGATCATCGGATCATCGCCTACACCGCCGGCAAGATGCGGCGTTTCCGCATCCGGTCGGTCGTCGGCGACAAGGTGCAGGTCGAAATGACGCCCTATGATCTCGACAAGGGACGGATCGTCTTTCGGGAACGAACACCAGGCATGCCCTTCCCCGGCGGGGCAAGAGGAAAGCGCCGTTAGTCCTTTCCAACTTTGAATAACGGCCCGTTTCGGGTCCAAGGATAACATGCACATATATAAGAACAAACAATCGAATATTTTCTATAATCTGTTCACTTCGTCCCGTCTTCAACGGGAATTGCGGCAAAGCCATCGCGAGCCAACGCTGTCCAGACAGGAGTTGCAAAGCGTCGTCGCCGAAATGCTCGGCTGACATCCGCAAACCAGGGCGAGGGGCGACCGCCCCCGCCCACCATCCTCATCAGGCCCACCCCTCATCAGGAGCGAGACAATGTCGACAACCAGCGATTTCTATCTGGCCCGCGCCGCCGAAATGGCGGAAGAAGCCCGGAAGGCGACGCTGGAGAATGTCCGCGAACGCTGCCTCCGCTCCGAGGCCGCCTGGCGTTCGATGGCCGACCGCACCGCGCGCAGTGAAAAAATGCGGATGCGGCTCGCCGAGGAAAAGGCGCTCGCCGCCAGCCTTGTCGAACCGGGCAACTAACCGGCGGGACCCTGTCTCCGGCCTCCGTCGCTGCGCGTCAATCCGACAGCAGCAGTGCCGGATTCTCGATCATCTCCCTGATGCCCTGAACGAAGCGCGCGGCCTCATGACCATCGACGATGCGATGGTCGAAGGATGTCGACAGGTTCATCATCTGGCGCGCCACGACCACGCCGTCGACCAGCGCCGGCCGCTCGACAATGCGGTTGGGACCGATGATCGCCACTTCCGGGTGGTTGATGATCGGCGTGGCCGCGATGCCGCCGAGCTTGCCGAGGCTGGTCAGGGTGATGGTCGAGCCTTTCAGCAAGGCGGGTTCGGCGCTCCCGTCCCGCGCCGCCGCCGCCACGCGCGCGATTTCCGCCGCGAGGCCCCACAGGTCACGCGCCTGCGCATCGCGGACGACCGGCACCATCAGGCCGTTGTTGGTCTGGGTGGCGATGCCGACATGCACGGCGCGATACTGGCGCAGAACCCCGCTCGCCTCGTCATAGGTGGCGTTGATCTGCGGAAATTCCACAACCATCCGGGCGATGGCGCGGATCAGGAAGGGCAGCAGCGTCAGGCGCGGCCGCCCATCCCCGGCATGGCGTTGGTTGAGCGCCGCCCGCGCCGCCTCCAGCGCGCTGACGTCGATCTCCTCGACATAGGAAAAATGCGGAATGCTGCGGCTCGACACTTCCAGATGGTCGGCGATGCGGCGGCGCAGCCCGGCCAGCCGAACATCCTGATATGCCCCGCCGGGCACGGACGCGAGGCCCCTGCCCTCCCCATCCCGGTCGGCGAGATGGGCTTCGAGGTCGGGCTGGCGAATGCGCCCGTCCGGCCCGGTGCCCGTGACCTCCGCGAGATTTACGCCGGCCTCCGCCGCGCGACGCCGCACCGCCGGCGCCGCGCGCGGACGACTCTCGTCCGTGTCCGGGCGGGCGGCCTCACCGAGTGACGGCGGCGCGGCGACAGGTTCCGACGCTGGCATCGTCGCCGCCTCGCTTTCCGGGGCGTCCGTCTCGAACTCCACCA
>CAZACH010000138.1:0-6522 GCA_964483275.1 uncultured Sphingomonadaceae bacterium
GGGGCGACCCTGACCAGCGACGGCGGCTATACGCTGTGACATGGCGCGGCGCGGTTAGCGCTTTGTAAAACCTCTGCGCCTATGGGTGGTGTCCGGTGACAAAGGTCGACGGAGCCACCAGGACCAATGAACGCATTCGGACGCCGCCCCGGCGCAATGAACCGGCCCAGCTTTGGGACCGCTCGCCCGATGCAGGGCGGCGAACTTCCTGTCGTGGAGCAGCGGCCGACGCCCGCCGATGCGGACGCGCCGGACAATGCCGTGCCACCCGTCGTCGAAGTCGAGGCGCCGGCCGGCGTTTCGGATGCGATGTCCCGCCTTTCGGCGCGGGAAACGGCGCTGAACGCGGAGGCGCCGCAGGCCGAGGGCTTCGAGGCCAGCGTCCACAAGATCAAGGAACAGGTGCTGCCGCGCCTGCTGGAGCGCGTCGACCCCGAGGCGGCGGCGACGCTCAGCAAGGACGAGCTGGCCGAGGAATTCCGGCCGATCATCATCGAGGTGCTGGCCGAGCTGAAGCTGACCCTCAACCGCCGCGAGCAGTTCGCGCTGGAAAAGGTGCTGATCGACGAGCTGCTGGGCCTTGGGCCGCTTGAGGAGTTGCTCAACGACCCGGCGGTCAGCGACATCATGGTCAACGGCCCGCACCAGACCTTCATTGAGCGCAAGGGCAAGCTGGAGCTGGCCAGGATCCAGTTCCGCGACGAGGAGCATCTGTTCCAGATCGCCCAGCGCATCGTCAACAAGGTCGGCCGCCGCGTCGACCAGACCACGCCGCTGGCCGACGCCCGCCTTCAGGACGGCAGCCGCGTCAACGTCATCGTGCCGCCGCTGTCCCTGCGCGGCACGGCGATCTCGATTCGTAAATTCTCCGAAAAGCCGATCACCATCGACATGATGGCCAAGGGCGGCTCGATGTCGGACAAGATGGCGACCGCGCTCAAGGTGGCGGGCGCGAGCCGCTTCAACATCGTGATTTCGGGCGGCACCGGCTCGGGCAAGACGACGATGCTCAACGCCCTGTCGAAGATGATCGACCCCGGCGAGCGCGTGCTGACCATCGAGGACGCGGCGGAGCTTCGGCTTCAGCAGCCGCACTGGCTGCCGCTGGAAACCCGCCCCGCCAACCTTGAAGGGCAGGGCGCGATCAGCATCCGCGACCTCGTCATCAACGCGCTGCGTATGCGCCCCGACCGCATCATTCTGGGCGAAATCCGTGGCGCGGAATGTTTCGACATGCTCGCCGCGATGAACACCGGCCATGACGGCTCGATGTGCACCCTCCACTCCAACAGCCCACGCGAGGCGCTGGCGCGTATGGAGAATATGGTGATGATGTCGGACATCAAGGTGCCCAAGGAGGCGATCAGCCGGCAGATCGCCGACTCGGTCGACCTCATCGTCCAGGTCAAGCGCCTGCGCGACGGTTCGCGCCGCACCACCAACATCACGGAAGTCGTCGGCATGGAAGGCGATGTCATCGTCACGCAGGAGCTGTTCAAGTTCGAATATCTCGACGAGACCGCCGACGGCAAGATCATCGGCGAATATCGCGCCATGGGCCTGCGCCCCTATACGCTTGAAAAGGCGAAGCAATATGGCTTCGATCAGGCGTTGCTCGAAGCCTGCATGTAGGGTTTCGGAAAAACCGCCGGCGGCATATTGTAACGATACACCATAACAATTAGAGGGGCCGCTCCACAGGGAGTGGCGCCCATGCGCGTGAAGCTTGCATCGTCGGTCATGTTGGCATGCGCGGGCCTTTCCGCCGCAGCGGCCGCCCAGACTCCGTCCGGCGCGGGCGAGGACCGGCTGCACACGCCGCTCGGCGATGCGATCATCGTCACCGCCGCGCGCAGCCGCCCGCGCGAGGAACTGCTGAGCAGCGTTTCCGTGCTGCAAGGCACGGCGCTGGTCCGCGACCTGCGGCCGACGCTTGGCGAAACCCTCGCGCGCCAGCCGGGCGTGTCGGCGACCTCCTTCGGACCCAATGCCTCGCGCCCGGTGCTGCGCGGCTTTCAGGGCGAGCGGGTGCGGATGCTGGTCGACGGCATCGGCAGCTTCGACGTCTCCAACACCAGCGTCGACCATGCCGTGGTCGCCGATCCGCTGACCGCCGAGCGCATCGAGATATTGCGCGGGCCGTCGGCGCTGCTTTACGGCTCGTCGGCGATCGGCGGCGTCGTCAATATCGTCGACAAGCGCATCCCGCGCGCTGTCCCGCAGGAGCCGTTGCATGTCGAGCTGGACGGACAGCTCGGCTCGGCCGCGCGGGAAAAGACCGGCGCGGCGGCGGTCGACGTGCCGCTCGGCGCGCGGTTCGTCGTCCATGTCGACGGCGCCTATACCGACACCGGCGACCTCAGGATCGGCGGCCATGCGCTGACGCCCGCCCTGCGCGCGGTGGCAGCGGCGAGCGACGATCCCGAAATCAATGAGGCGGGCGAAATCCGGGGGCGCCTGCCCAACACCGCGATGCGCGGCTGGCGGGTCGCGGCCGCCGCCGCCTATATCGGCGAGGGCGGCAATATCGGCCTGTCGGTGACGCGCAACGACAGCCTTTATGGCGTGCCGATCCGCTATGCCGTCGAAGCCGACGATCATGACGATCACGGCCACGGCCATGCGGAGGGCGTCCGCATCGACATGCACCAGTGGCGCGCCGACCTGCGCGCCGAGGTCGAGGCCGGCGGCCCGTGGATCGACGCCCTGCGCGTCCGCGCCGGCTATGCGGATTATGCCCATGCGGAGCTTGAGGAGGACGGCGCGATCGGCACGCGCTTCCTGTCGAAGGGGTTCGAGGCGCGGGTCGAGGCGGCACAGGCGCGCCGGGGCGCATGGAGCGGGACGATCGGCGGCCAGTTGCTGACCCGCGACCTGCGCATCGTCGGCGAGGAAAAATTCGTCCCGCCCAGCCAGACCGAGAGCTACGGCCTGTTCACCGTGCAGGAACTCGACCTCGGCCGGATGAAGCTCGAAGGCGGCCTGCGGTTCGAGCGCAGCATCGCGTCGGCCAGTGCCGACGCCGACCTCGGCACCGATGCCGTCACGCGGCGTTTCTCGGCGCTGTCCTATTCGCTCGGCGCGGGGCTGGACCTGGCCGAGGGCTGGCGGATCAGCCTCAACGGCTCACGCACCGCGCGGGCGCCGGCGGCCGAGGAATTGTTCGCGGCCGGGCCGCATATGGGCACGCAATCCTTCGAGATCGGCGATCCCTCCCTGCGCCTCGAAAAAAGCTGGGGCGTCGAGGCCATGCTGCGCGGTGCCGGCACCGGTTATCGCTTCGAGCTGTCCGCCCATCATAGCTGGTTCGACAATTATATTTACGAACAGGCGACGGGTACCTCGGTCGACGCGTTGCCGGTCTATCAGATCAGCCAGGGCGACGCGCGCTATTGGGGCGTGGAGGCGAACGGCGCCGTCACGGTGGCGCGGACGGCGGACTGGGCGTTCAGCGTCGACGGGCTCGCCGACTATGTCCGCGCGCGGATTCGCAATGTCGGCCCGGCACCCCGCATCCCGCCGCTCCGCCTGCTCGGCGGGGTCGAGGCCGAATCGGAGCGGCTTGGCGGGCGTGTCGAGGTGGAGTGGAGCCGCCGGCAGGACCGCGTCTCGGCGCTTGAGACCGAGACCGGCGGGTTCACGCTGGTCAATGCCTCGCTGTCGTGGCGACCGCTGCCGGAGGCGCGCAGCCTCAATCTGATCCTGTCCGCGAACAACATCTTCGATGTCGTCGCGCGGCGCCATGCCTCCTTCCTCAAGGATTATGCGCCGCTGGCCGGGCGGGACATCAGGCTGGGTGTGCGGGCGTCCTTCTAGACGCGCTCCGCCGACCCCGCGCCTAGGCCGGGGTGAGGCGCTTGACGGCGGTGATCGGCTGCGGGGTCGTGTCGCGCAGGCGGTCGACCACGGCGCCCAGCGGTTCGACGGTCACGGCCATCCACCAGGCATTGGCATGGATGATCCGCTCGGCGTCCACCATCATGCCGACATGGCCGGGGAAGAAAACCAGGTCGCCGCGTTGCAGGCGGTCGGCATCGACGGCCGTGCCAAGCTGCTCGCGCTGCTGGTCGCTGTCACGGGGTGCGGCGATGCCGGCGAAGCCGAGCGCCAGTTGCACAAGGCCGGAGCAGTCCAGCCCGTCGCCCGCGCGGCCGCCCCACAGATAGGGGGCGCCGACCAGCTTTTCCGCGATGGCAACCGGATCGGCGGTGGTGTCGCCGGCGGGTGTCAGGTGGCGGCGGTGAATCCAGCCGAGGGAAGTCCCGGCGAAATCACCCTCCGTGCCAGTCACGACAAGTCGCGCGCCCATCGGCAGGCGGTGACGCAGCGGGGATTTCAGGTCCGCTTCGGCGAAGGAGAGGGCGAGCGGGGCGCTGACGCAGTGGGTCGGCTCGGCGGCCGTGGCCATCTGGAGATCGGCTAGCGCGGCATAGCCGACATAACCGTCGGTCCGGCAATAGCCCCAGCCCCAGGTGCCGTCGCGGTCGAGCAGGGCGAAATCCTCGCCGGCGACAAGCTGCGACACGGCGCGCGCGTCCACCTTCGGCTCGGCCAGGAGCATCGTCGTCGGCGCCACGCAGCGATGCATGGCGGCCCGCGCATAGTGCGAGGCGATGACGCGCCCCGCCAGGCGGATATCGGCGATATCCTTGCGAAAGGCGTTGACCCTTGGGTCTAGCGAGGTGGAGGGTCCCGAGAGGCTGAAACCCTCAGGCCATGGCTGGTTGGTGCTGGCTCTCGTCGACATTCCGCGTGACGGAACCCTTCTCGATCAGTCCGGCAAAGGAAGCCAGGAAAGCGCGGCCGGATTCCGTGCTGTCCACCAGGACGTTGCGCAGGTCGCGCTCATCCTTGCGGCGCTTAAGATAGCCGAGCGCACCAAGGGTATTCAAGGCCCGCGTGACGACGGGCTTGGAAACCTGCAACTGGCTCGCGAGTCCGCGCACCGTGTGCGGGCCGGGCGTGAGATAGACCAGCATCAACAACGCCATCTGGCGATTGGTAAGGTCGACACGAGTCGATCGCACATAGGCGACAAGAACATCCATCCAGCCCTTGAGACGGCCCAGCTCGTCTTTTTCCTTGCTCGTTTTCACCTTACGTACCCCGTTTCGGGTTTGAAGTCGGTACCTGCGATAGAAAACACACCCGACGCGCTATCGTTTCACGACCGACATGGCGGCGCGACGAATTGCGTCATTTTTCTTTCGATTCGGCCCGGCGATCGCTCAGTGGCCGGCGTAGCGGGCCTTCAGCAATTCCCACGCCGCGCGCAGGCCGAGCGCTTCGCCGCCTTTCGGCCGGCCGGGCTTGGCGGACGGCATCCAGGCGAAGGTGTCGATATGCGCCCACGCCTGTTCCGCCGGCACGAACTTCTGCAGGAACAGGGCGGCGGTGATCGCGCCCGCCATGCCGCCTTCGCCGGCATTGTTGATGTCCGCGACGTCCGATTTCAGCATGTCGGCATAATCGGCCCACAGCGGCAGCCGCCACAGCGGGTCGGCAGCGACCTCGGCGGCGGTCGCGAAATCGGCCGCCAGCGCCTCGTCATTCGCGAACAGCGCGGGCAGGGCGGGGCCGAGCGCGACGCGGGCGGCGCCGGTCAGGGTGGCGAAGTCGATCATCAGGCCCGGCGCATCCTCGCCCGCGCGGGTCAGGGCGTCGCCCAGGATCAGCCGCCCTTCGGCGTCGGTATTGCCGATTTCGACCGACAGGCCCTTGCGGCTGGAAAGGATGTCGCCGGGCCGGAAGGCGGCCGAGGACACGGCATTCTCGACGGCGGGGATCAGCATGTGCAGCCGCACCGGCAGGCGGGCACCCATGACGAGGCGGGCCAGCGCCAGCGCGTGCGCCGCGCCGCCCATGTCCTTCTTCATCAGGTTCATGCTCGAACCCGGCTTCAGGTTGAGGCCACCGGAATCGAAGCAGACGCCCTTGCCGATGATCGCGACACGCGGGTGCGCCGGATCGCCCCAGCTCAATTCGATCAGGCGCGGCGAGCGGGCCGGGGTCGCGGCGCGGCCGACGGCGGCGATCATCGGATAGCCTTCGTCCAGCGCATCGCCTTCGATCACCGTCACATCGGCGCTGAAGGCGGTGGCGACGGTCCTGACCTCCGCCTCCAACTCCGCTGGTCCCAGATCGGCGGCGGGGGTGTTGACGAGGTCGCGGACCAGCGCCACCGCCTCGGCAAGCCGGACGTTTTCCTCGATCCGCGCGGGATCGGCGGTCAGCAGCACGCGCTGGGGGATCGGCTCCGGCTCGGCGCGATAGCGGTCGTAGCGGTAATGGGCGAGCAGCCAGCCGAGCGCCGCCGCGCCGGGCGCGCCATCCGCGAGGCGATAGCGTCCCTCCGGCAGCCGCGCGACGGCCGGCGCGAGGTCCCACGGGCCGGTCTTCTCCGGCAGTCCGACCGCCGCCGCCCAGTCGTCGGCGCCATCGCCGGGCAGCAGCACGAATTCACCGGCCTTGGCCTCGAAGCGCGCCGCCGCGACCGCGCTTCGCGCGCGCTCGGACAGGGTA
>CAZACH010000139.1:0-6509 GCA_964483275.1 uncultured Sphingomonadaceae bacterium
GATGACCAGGCTGGCGATCAGGGCGTCGCGCGCCCGGCTGGTCGGCGCGAGATGAAGGCACGCGACGCGGGCGATGGCGCGGCGGAATATCTCCTCCGGGAAGGGGTCGTCGATCCGGCCGGTGCGCAGCCCCGCCTCGACATGCGCCACCGGAACGCCCGCGGCATGGGCGGCGACGGCGCCGGCATAGGCGCTCGCCGTATCGCCCTGCACCACGGCGAGGGCTGGGCGTACCCGACCGAGCGCGCGATACAGGGCCGGGACGGCGCGGGCCAGCAGTTGCGCGGCGGTCTGGTCGGGGCGGATGAGGTCGAGGTCGTGATCGACGGCGAGGCCGCTGCCGGCCGCCGCCAGGTCGAACAGGTCGCGATGCTGGCCGGTGCCGATGACGCTGACCGGCTGGCCGCCGTCGCGCACCGCCCGGACGACCGGCGCCAGCTTGATGACTTCCGGCCGCGTGCCCGCGACCACGGCGATGCCGCGCCTTGCCCCCGATGTTCCCCCCATGATGCGCGGTCAGCCGGCGGCGATTGCCCTGTCGCCGACAAAGGGGTTGGAGGCGCGCTCATGCCCGAAGGTCGACATCGGGCCATGGCCGGGAATGAAGGCGGTGTCGTTGCCGAGCGGCCAGAGCTTGCCCGTGATCGCGTCGATCAGGTCGGCATGATTGCCCATCGGGAAGTCGGTCCGCCCGATCGACCCCTGGAACAGCACGTCGCCCACGACCGCGAGGCGCGACGGCGCATGATGGAAGATGACATGGCCCGGCGTGTGGCCGGGGCAGTGGATCACGTCCAGCACCAGATCGCCCACCGTCACCTGGTCGCCATCCGCCAGCCAGCGATTCGGCTCGAAGACCTCGCCGGCGATGCCGTATTGGCGGCCGTCGTCGCCCAGCCGTGAGATCCAGAAGCGGTCGGCTTCGTGCGGGCCTTCGATGGGAACGTCCAGCTCGCGCGCCAATATGCCGGCGCTGCCGCAATGGTCGATATGGCCGTGGGTGATCAGGATCTTCTCGATCGTCACGCCCTGCTGTTCGGCGGTCGCCTTCAGCCGGTCCAGATCGCCGCCGGGATCGACGAAGGCGCCGCGCATGGTCCGCGTGCACCACAGGAGCGAACAATTCTGCTGCAACGGCGTCACCGGGACGATCGCGGCCTTGAGCGGGGGAGTGGTGGAGTCCGACATGGTGGGGGAGATGGCGCGCCAAAGCCATTTATGCAACTGGCGGAGCGGCGAGGGAGTTGGCAAAGGAGGGGCGTGACCGGCCGACGCACCACCCAGCCCTTCGTTCTGCTCGACGACGCCCGTACGGTGGGCGCGGCGCCGTCCCGGCTGTTCACCCGGCCGGGCGAGACGATCGTCGCCCATGCGCCCGGCGAGGTTCCGGGCGCGCTCGACCGGCTGCGGCGGCTGGTCGACGGTGGCGCCACGGTCGCGGGCTATATCGGCTATGGCGCGGGACATGCGCTGGAGCCGCGCCTTGGCGGCCTCGCTTCCGCGCCGCCCGCCGACGCCCCGCCATTGCTGTGGTTCGCCGCCTTTTCCGAGGTGGAACCGATGACCCCCGGCACGGTCGACACGATGCTGCCCGACCCGGCCGGCGCATGGCTGTCGCGCCCGACGCCGCGCTGGGATGCCGAGCGCCATGCCGAGGCGCTCGCACGCACACAGGCGCTGATCGCGGCCGGCGACATCTATCAGGCAAATGTCTCGCTGGCCGCCGATGTGCGCGTGCTCGGCCATCCGCTGGCGGCCTATGCGCGGCTGCGGGCGACGGCACGCGCCGGCTGGGGCGGCGTGCTGTTCACGGGCACACATTGGCTGTTGTCGGCATCGCCCGAACTCTTCTTCGCGCTGGAAGACGGCGTGCTGACCGCCCGGCCTATGAAGGGCACCGCCGCGCGGGGGCTGACCGAGGCGGAGGACGCCGCCGCCGCCCACCGCCTCGCCGCCGATGCCAAGGAGCGGGCCGAGAATTTGATGATCGTCGACCTGCTGCGCAACGATCTCTCGCGGATCGCGCAGCCCGGCAGCGTCGCGGTGCCGCGCCTGTTCGACGTCGAGACCTATCCCACCGTTCACCAGATGACCTCCTCCGTGACGGCGCGGATCGCCGACCGGATGGGGCCGGTCGACGCGCTTGCGGCGCTTTTCCCGTGCGGATCGGTGACGGGCGCCCCCAAGATTCGCGCGATGGAGGTGATCGCCGAGGTCGAGGACCGCGATCGCGGCCCCTATACCGGCTCGATGGGCTGGATGAGTGGCGGTTCCGCCGGCTTCAACGTGTTGATCCGCACCCTGGTGCTGGCCGATGGCAGCGCGGATGCGACGCTGGGGCTGGGGTCGGGCGTGGTCGCCGATTCGACCGCGGCGGCGGAATGGCGCGAATGCCTGTCGAAAGGCGGCTTCGTCACCGAATCGGGCCGGGCGCCGGACCTGATCGAGACGATGCGTTTCGATCCCTATGACGGCATAGAGCGGCTGGCGCTCCACCTCGAACGGCTGGTCGCGTCGGCGCGGACCTTCGGCATTCCCGTCGACCGCCATGCCATCCGCAACGAATTGCAGGGCGCGACCTTCGCGTTGCAGGTGGCTTCCCGCGTGCGGCTGGTGCTTGGCGCGGAGGGCGGCATCGCGATCGAGACGGGGCCGCTGCCCCCCGCGCCGGCCGAGCCGGTCGCCGTGTCGCTGATACCGTTGCCGGTCCATCCATCGGACTATCGGCTGCGTCACAAGACCACCGACCGGCGCTTCCATGCCGCCGCGCACCGGGCAGGCGGGACGTTCGAGATCGTCTATGAACGGCCCGACGGCGCCCTGAGCGAGGGCAGCTTCACCAATCTGTTCGTGGAGCGCGACGGCCGATTGCTGACGCCCGCCGCGTCGCTCGGGCTGCTGCCCGGAATCCTGCGCCGCGCGCTGATCGAGGAAGGGCGGGCGGTCGAGGCGACATTGACCCGCGCCGACCTTGCCGAGGGCTTCCTGATCGGCAACGCGCTGCGCGGCCTGATGCGCGCGCGGCTGGTGGACAGGCCCGGCGTCGGGGCGTTATAGCGCGCCCGCACTCTCGACAGGAGCCGACATGCCCTTCACCTCCGCCGCGCTGGATCGCATCCAGCCCTCGCCGACGCTCGCCATGACCAGCCGCACCCTGGCGCTGAAAGCGCAGGGCGTCGACGTGATCGGCCTGAGTGCCGGCGAGCCGGATTTCGGCGTGCCCGACTTCGTTGCCGAAGCCGCGATCGAGGCGATCCGCGCCGGCAAGAGCAAATACACCAATGTCGACGGCACCGCCGAGCTGAAGGCCGCCGTCGCCGCCAAGTTCAAGCGCGACAACGGGCTGGATTACGCGCCCGAGCAGATCAGCGTGAACGTCGGCGGCAAGCACACGCTGTTCAACGCGCTGGTCGCCACCGTCGAGGCCGGTGACGAGGTGGTGATTCCCGCGCCCTATTGGGTGAGCTATCCCGATATCGTGCAGTTCGCGGGCGGCACGCCTGTGTTCGTGCGCGCCGGGGTCGAGCAGAATTTCAAGATCCTGCCCGAGCAGCTCGACGCCGCGATCACGCCCAAGACCAAGTGGGTGATGCTCAATTCGCCGTCCAACCCGACCGGCGCCGCCTATACCGCCGACGAGCTGAAGGCGCTGGCCGAGGTGATCCGCCGCCACCCGCATGTCTGGGTGATGGCCGACGATATGTATGAGCATATCGTCTATGACGGCTTCCGCTTCGCCACCATCGCCGAGGTCGCGCCCGACCTCTATGAGCGCACGCTGACCATCAACGGCTGTTCCAAGGCCTATTCGATGACTGGCTGGCGCATCGGTTTCGCGGGTGGCGCGCCGTGGCTGATCAAGGCGATGGCCAAGCTGCAGTCGCAGTCGACCTCCAACCCCTGCGCCATCGCGCAGGCGGCGGCGACGGCGGCGCTGACCGGGCCACAGGATTTCCTGGCCGAACGGGCGGCCGCCTTCCAGAAGCGCCGCGACCTCGTCGTCGGCATGCTGGGCGCCATCGACGGCGTGACCTGCCCGGTGCCGGAAGGCGCCTTCTACGTCTATCCGGACGTGTCGGGCCTGATCGGCAAGTCGACGCCGGGCGGCAAGCGCATCGACAATGACAGCGCGCTCATCGACTATTTCCTCGACGATGCGCGCGTCGCGGCGGTGCCCGGCCTTGCGTTCGGCGTCGAACCCGCCTTCCGCGTCAGCTATGCGACCTCCGAAGCGGTGCTGACCGACGCCTGCACCCGCATTCAGGAAGCCTGCGCGGCGCTGCGCTGATCAGCGCCGCCTCCCGAGGCGGCGCGGGTTGAACAGACTCCGTGCGTCCTGAGCCTGTCGAAGGACGACAGCACCAACTTGCGCGGTCCGCTCGGGATATGCAGCACGGCCTGCGCTGTCGTCCTTCGACAGGCTCAGGACGAACGGCGATGGGAAGGGCGGTGCCGCTCTATCGCGGTGCCGATCTATAATGTGATGTCCTAGCGTTCCGCCCGCAGCGGCCGGGACAGCATGCGGGCGATGACGGCGTCGATGTCGGCGCTGCCGTCGAGCAGATCGCACACCGCCTCGGTGATCGGCATCTCGACGCCGGCATCCGCCGCCGCCAGCCGCAACACGGGTGCGGTGAAGGCGCCTTCGGCCACGGTGCGGCGGTCGGCGAGCAGATCCGCCGCCGCGCCGCCCTTGCCCAGCCCGACGCCGAGCGAGAAATTGCGCGAGCTGGTCGAGGAGCAGGTGAGCACCAGGTCGCCGAGGCCCGACAGCCCCGCCAGCGTCTCCGCCCGCGCGCCGCGCGCCATGCCGAAGCGCGTCATCTCCGCGAAGCCCCGGCTGATCAGCGCCGCCCGCGCATTCTGGCCGAGCGCGCGCCCCTCGACCGCGCCGCAGGCGATGGCGAGGACATTCTTGACCGCCCCGCCAATCTCCGCGCCGATGACATCGTCGGAGCGATAGGGCCGGAAGGTCGGCAGGGCGAGGCGCGCGGCCAGCGCGTCGCCCACCGCGTCCTCGGCGCAGGCCAGCGTCACGGCGGTGGGCAGGCCGCCCGCCACCTCATGCGCGAAGGTCGGGCCGGACAGCACGGCAACCGGCGCGGCGGGCGCGACCTCGGCGACCAGTTCGGACATCAGCAATCGCGACTCCGCCTCGATGCCCTTGGCGCACAGCACCAGCGGGCGGTCGCCGAACGCGGCGCTGGCGAGCACCGCGCGGACATGCTGGGCGGGCGTCACCACCAGCAGCGCGTCGCAATCCTGAAGCGCGGCAAGGTCGCCGGTGGCGCGCAGCGTCGGCGACAGCGGCACGCCGGGCAGGAAGGCCGGGTTCTCGTGGGCGCTGTTGATGGCATCGACCACCTCCGCCTCGCGCGCCCATAGCAGCGCCGGGCCGTTGACGGCGGCGACCTGCGCCAGCGCCGTGCCCCAGGCGCCGCCGCCGATGATGCCGATCCGTTCCATAGTCACCCCTTCACCCCGGCGCCGCGCGCGGGCGGCGCGTCCGGGTCCAGCGGCCAGCGCGCGCGCGCCGGCACCTCCATGCCATCGACCAGTCCGAGCGCGAACCGCTCCGCGCCGGCCCAAGCGATCATCGCGCCATTGTCGGTGCACAGCCATAGCGGCGGCGCCACGAAGCGTTTGCCATGCGCATGCGCCAATGCTTCCAGCGCACCACGCACCGCGCCATTCGCCGCGACGCCGCCCGCCACCACCAGCGCGGTCGCCTCCGTCGCCTCCGCCAGCGCCAGCCGGGTGCGGTCGACCAGGCAATCGACCACCGCCTGCTGGAAGGATGCGGCAAGGTCATTGACGTCATGGGGCTTGTCGGCGGCGCGCAGCACCGCGCTTTTCAGGCCCGCGAACGAGAAATGCGGCTCGCCCGACCCGACCAGCGGGCGCGGCAGCGGCACGGCGCGCGGATTGCCCGACGCGGCCGCCCGCTCGACGGCGGGGCCGCCGGGAAAGCCGAGCTTCAACATCTTGGCGACCTTGTCGAACGCCTCGCCGGAGGCATCGTCGATGGTGGTCGCGAGCCGGCGATAGCGCCCGACGCCCGCCACCAGCAGCAACTGGCAATGGCCGCCCGACACCAGCAGCAGCAGATAGGGGAAGGCAAGCTCGGGATCGGCGAGCCGCGCCGACAGCGCATGGCCTTCCAGATGATTGACCGCGATCAGCGGCTTGCCCGCCGCCAGCGCCAGCGCCTTGGCGGTGACCAGCCCGACCATCACGCCGCCGATCAGGCCCGGCCCGGCCGTGGCGGCGATGGCGTCGACGTCGGCGAGCGAGACGCCGGCTTCGTCCAGCGCCGCCGCGACCAGCGGCGTCAGCACCTCGACATGGGCGCGCGCCGCGATTTCGGGGACGACGCCGCCGAACGGGCGGTGTTCCGCCTCCTGCCCGGCCAGCCGGTGAGCGAGGATTTTGCGGTCGGTGGTGACCAGCGCGGCCGCGCTTTCGTCGCAGCTCGATTCGAGACCCAGGATCAAACTCATCGTGGGTCT
>CAZACH010000140.1:0-4972 GCA_964483275.1 uncultured Sphingomonadaceae bacterium
CGGGTGGCGGACGGCACGGTGGACGATGCCCGCGCCGCGCTGGACGCGGCCGCCGCCGCGCTTCCCGGCTGGTCGGCGCAGACGCCGCGCGCGCGGGGGGAAATCCTCCGCAAGGCCTATGAAATGCTGATCGCGCAGGAGGAACGCTTCGCGCGCCTGATCACGCTGGAAAACGGCAAGTCGCTCGCCGATTCGCGCGGCGAGCTGCGCTATGCCGCCGAGTTTTTCCGCTGGTTCGGGGAGGAGGGGGTGCGCAACCTCGGCTCCGTGTCGGTGGCGCCGGCCTCAGGCGCGCGCATTGTGGTGCAGCACAAGCCGGCGGGCGTCGCGGTGCTGGTGACGCCGTGGAACTTCCCGGCGGCGATGGGCACGCGCAAGATCGCCCCGGCGCTGGCGGCGGGGTGCACCTGCGTGCTGAAGCCGGCGTCCGAAACGCCGCTGACCATGTTGGCGCTGGCGGAGGTGCTGGGCGAGGCGGGGGTGCCGGCCGGGGTCGTCAACATCCTGCCGTCGCGCCGCTCGGGCGCGGTGGTGTCGGCCATGCTCCACGATCCCCGCACGCGGGTGGTCTCCTTCACCGGGTCGACCGAGGTCGGCCGCCGCCTGCTGCGCGAAGCGGCGGACTGCGTCGTCAATCCGCGCATGGAACTGGGCGGCAACGCGCCCTTCCTGGTGTTCGAGGATGCCGACATCGACGCCGCCGTCGAAGGCGCGATGGTCGCCAAGATGCGCAACATGGGGGAGGCGTGCACGGCGGCGAACCGCTTCTATGTCCATGATCGCGTGCATGATCGCTTCGTCGACAAATTCGCCGCCGCCATGGCCGGATTGAAGATCGGCAACGGGCTGGAGGAGGGGGTCGCGGTCGGCCCGCTGGTCAATGCCGAGACCCGCGACAAGGTGGAGGCGCTGGTCGCCGACGCCGTGGCGCGCGGCGCGCGGGTCGTCACCGGCGGCGCGCGCACCGGCGGGAATAGCGGCTTCTATTATCAGCCGACGGTTCTGGTCGACGTGCCCGACGATGCCGAATGCCTGCGCGAGGAGATTTTCGGACCTGTCGCGCCGATCCAGCGCTTCACGGACGAGGAGGAGGTCATCGCCCGCGCCAATTCCAGCGAATATGGCCTTGTCGCCTATCTGTTCACGGGCGACATGCGGCGTGGAATGCGGGTGTCGGAGCGCCTTGAGTTCGGCATGGTCGGCCTCAATCGCGGCCTGGTCTCCGACCCTGCGGCGCCCTTCGGCGGCGTCAAGCAATCGGGCCTCGGCCGCGAGGGCGCGCATGACGGGCTGATGGAGTTTCTGGAAACCCAATATATCTCGGCGGACTGGTAGGCGCGGGGCGTCGGCTCAGGCCGCGACCCTCGCCTTGGGACGCCGCGCCCGGCCGGCGGCGTCGTCCCGCCGCCCGCGGCCGTTCGCCATCGACAACAGCTCCGGCGACATCGAGAGCTGCTTGGCGGCGGCGCAGGCCGAGGCGATGTGCTTGCGGGTCGCGGCGCGCGCGGCATCGGGGTTGCGATCGCGGATCGCCGCCAGAATGTCCCCGATCTCCTGAGCATAGAGCACGCCCCAGCCCTGGTGCATCAGCGCCTGCGCGCGCAGGAAATTGATGCGGGAGACCAGTGAATCGACCACGTCCGACAGGATGGTGTTGCCGCATTTGTTCATGATCGTCGCGAAAAAGCCGTTGGTCGCCGCAAGCTGGTCGAGCGGCGCATTGCCCTGGATGCCGTCGCGCAATGCCGCCAGCGCCTTTTCCAGCTCGCCGATGTCGCGCGGCCTGGCGATGCGGGTGAAGTCGGCGACCGCCTCCGCCGTCAGCAAGGCCCAGACCTCATGGATCGCCTCGACGTCGCGATAGCCCAGCCGGGCCACGGAAGGCCCCCGGTTCGGCACCAGCTCGATCAGCTTTTCGGCCTCCAGCGCGCGCAGCGCCTCGCGCAGCGACGCCCGGCTGATATCGAGCGTGCGGCACAGCTCCGCCTCGATCAGCTTCTGGCCGGGCCGCAACTCCCCCTGCATGATGGCGTTGCGAAGCCGGCACACCGCCTGTTCGATGATCGTCCGGGTGGCAGGCACGGCATCGAAGCCCCGGAAATAGACAGGATCTGACACGTCGCTTCCCTCAAGCAGAATATATATTGCGAAGCGTTATCAGATGATCGGGGTTTAAGCACGATCTTTTCATCGGGCGGATTGCCCGGCATCTGGCGCCGCTGCCCGATTGTCCGTTAAGCTCGCCATGCTCGGTCTCGGCGGGGAGTTTTTGCGTGGCCATGATGGACAAGCCCTGGCCCTTCGCGCTGCTGGCGTTGCTGTGGCTCGCGGCGGGTCTGGCCGGCGGTCCGGCCGCCGCGTTCGACGGCGCGATCCTGTCGCACTTCCATCTTGCCGGTCATGACGCGCTGGTGCCCGCCACCCGCTTTGTCACCCATCTCGGCGGCTGGATGGTCCTGAGCGTGCTGGCGCTTGCAGGAGCGGTCTGGCTGGCGGCGCGCGGCCGCCGGGCGGATGCGGCGTGGCTGGCCGGCATCGTGCTTGGCGGGCGGGCTTTGGTGGAGGCGCAGAAGGCGTTGATCGGCCGCGCCCGGCCGGGGCTGGAGCATCTGGTGGAGGTCGGTTCGGCCAGCTTCCCCAGCGGTCATTCCGCCAACACGCTGATCACCGGCCTGGCGCTGGCGCTGCTGCTGTCGGGCCGCCGGTGGGCGGTGATCGCCGCGCTGGCCATGGCCGTGGCGGTGGGATGGAGCCGCATGGCGCTCGGCGTCCACTGGCCGACCGATGTCGTTGGCGGCTGGGCCTTCGCCGCGCTCTGGGTGCTTGCCTTGCTTGGGTTGAAGGCGCGGATGGCCTGAAGCGCGTTTACGCCTCCGGGCGTGTCCAGATCCAGCAGGCGCCGGTCGCGCAGGCGACGAGCGCCACCAGCGACCACGGAAAGGGCGAGGCGATGAGGGCGACGGTCGCGCTGAACGCGAAGGCGGCGAGGGCGGCGCGCTTGCCGGTGCGGGAGATCGCGCCGTTTTCCCGCCACCGCCGGATCGATGGGCCGAAGCGCGGATCGTCGAGCAGCCGGCGCTCCAGCCGCGGGCTGCTGCGCGCGAAGCAGAAGGCGGCGAGGATGACGAACGGCACGGTCGGCAGCAGCGGCAGGAAGGCGCCCACCGCGCCCAGGACGAGCGACAGGAAGCCCCCGGCAAGATAAAAGGCCCGCACCATGCGCGTTCAGCCGCGCGGTTCCACGGACCTGTCGATCACCCCGGTATCAATCAACGGCGCGGCGTCGATGTCCGAGGCGTCGAGCAGGTCGCCGAGGCGCTCCAGCGCGGCAAGGATCATCGCCTGCTCCCATGCCGGCAGGGTGGCGAACCGGCCCTCGAAGCGATGTTGCAGAAGGTCGGGCGCGGCGCCCAGCGCATCGCGGCCGGCCGCCGTGACGTTCAGGATGACCTGGCGCTTGTCGCGGTCGCTGCGGCGGCGATTGACCAGCGCCATCGCCTGCAGCCTGTCGACGATGTTGGTGACGGTTGCCTGCCCGAACTCCAGCGCGGTGGCGATGGCGGTGGGCGTCGTCTCGCCGCGCCGCTCGATCTCGCCGAGCACCAGCAGCTGCGACGGCGTGAGTCCGGTGGCGGCGGCGAGCTTGCGCCCGCCCTGGTCGGTGGCGCGAAGCACCCGGCGAATCGCCCGCAAAACAGCATTGCTGATCTGATCCGCCATGGCCGGACGCTAGCCAAATTGGACGGTGCTGCCAAATGCCGAAAATAGTTCGGTTTGCGAAGGAATTTAGGCGGAAATGGCGTGAATCTGATGCTGAATTCTTCGGCGTGGGTTGAAAAAATGCGCCGAACTGCTACATGATGTGCCGCAACGGCGGTGCTCTGCCGCCTTTCAAGGTTCGAATAACAACTTCGGGGACGAACTATCGGCATTGCCGACCATAAGCCGGTTTTTTCAGGTTCCATTGATCAACATGCCAAGTCCGGAAGCCCCGGCGACCTGTTGGTCCTGCGTGTTCCACGCGCCGCGGATGGCGCGGCCATCGCCGACCTGATCGCCGCCTGCCCGCCGCTCGACACCAACTCGACCTATTGCAACCTGCTGCAATGCACGCATTTTGCCGGGACCTGCGTTCTGGCCGAACTGGAGGGGCGCCCGGTCGGCTGGATCTCGGCCTATCGCCCGCCGTCCGATCCCCATGAGATTTTCGTGTGGCAGGTCGCCGTGCATGAAAGCGCGCGGGGGCTGGGGCTTGGCGGCCGCATGCTCGACGCGCTGCTGGCGCGGCCCGGGTCACGCGGCGCGACCACGCTGACCACCACGATCACCGACGACAATGCCGCTTCATGGGCATTGTTCACCGCTTTCGCGCGCCGTCATCAGGCGCGCCTCGACCGGCGTCCGATATTCGATCGCGACGCCCATTTCGCCGGCCGGCACGCCACGGAGCATCTCGTCTCCGTGTCGCCCTTGCCCGCCGGCGCGGACCCAAGCCCAAGGGAAAAAACATGACCAAGACACCCCGGCCCTGTTCCGACATTCCGGACATCGCGATCTATAACCGCATGGAATCCGAGGTCCGCAGCTATTCCCGATCAATCCCGCGCCAGTTCGGGCGCGCCGAGGGCGTCTGGATGCATGACGACAAGGGCGGTCGTTATCTCGACTTCCTGTCGGGCTGCTCGACGCTCAATTACGGGCACAACCACCCGATCCTGAAGCAGGCGCTGCTCGACTATATCGCCGACGACGGCATCGCGCATGGACTCGACCTGCACACCGAGGCCAAGGCCGACTTCCTGGAGACGCTGGACAGCGTCATCCTGAAGCCGCGCGGTCTCGACTATCGGGTGATGTTCACCGGGCCGACCGGCACCAACGCCGTCGAGGCGGCGCTCAAGCTCGCCCGCAAGGTGACGGGGCGCCAGCATGTCATCGCCTTCACCAACGGCTTTCACGGCATGACGCTCGG
>CAZACH010000140.1:4982-6493 GCA_964483275.1 uncultured Sphingomonadaceae bacterium
GCTGGCCTGCACCGGCAATGCCGGCAAGCGCGGCGGCGCCGGCGTGCCGCTCAACCATGTCAGCCATGAACCCTATGACGGCTATTTGGGGCCGGACATCGACACCGCCGCGCTTCTGGAGCAGCGCCTGTCCGATCCGTCGAGCGGCCTCGACGCGCCCGCCGCCATCGTCGTGGAGACGGTGCAGGGCGAGGGCGGGCTGAACGTCGCCTCGCCGAAATGGCTGCGCAGCATCGCCGCCATCGCCCGCCGCCATGGCGCCTTGCTGATCGTCGACGACATTCAGGCCGGCTGCGGGCGCACGGGCAGCTTCTTCAGCTTCGAGGAAGCCGGCATCGTCCCCGATATCGTCACGCTCGCCAAGTCGCTGTCGGGCATGGGGCTGCCCTTCGCCCTGACGATGTTCAAGCCGGAACTCGACCAGTGGAAACCCGGCGAGCATAACGGCACCTTCCGCGGCAACAACCATGCCTTCGTCACCGCCAGCGCGGCGCTGCGCCATTTCTGGAGCGACGATGCCTTCGCGCGCGACGTCAAGCGGCGCGGCGACCTGCTCGGGCGGCGGCTGGCGGCGGTGGCGACGGCGCACGGCATGCGGACGCGCGGACGCGGCATGATGCGCGGCATCGACACCGGCTCGGGCGAGCTGGCGTCGGAGATCACCGGGCTGGCCTTCCAGCAGGGCCTGATCGTCGAGACCAGCGGTCCGCATGACGAAGTGGTGAAGATTCTCGCGCCGCTCACCATCGACGACGACGTCCTCGCCAATGGCCTCGACATATTGGAGGCCTGCTTCGCCGAGGCGGCGACGAGCGCCGGCTTCCGGATCGCGGCGGAATAAGGAGCAGCGCCATGATCATCCGCGAATTGAAGGACATCCAGGCCTCCGACCGCAATGTCGTGACCGATGGATGGGAAAGCGCCCGGCTGCTGCTGAAGGGCGACGGCATGGGCTTTTCCTTCCACATCACCACCATGTACGCCGGCAAGGAGTTGCGGATGCACTATCGCAACCATCTGGAATCGGTGTTCGTCCTGTCGGGCGAGGGCACGATCGAGGATCTCGGCACCGGCGAGGTGCACGCGCTGAAGCCCGGCACGCTCTATGTGCTCAACGACCATGACGAGCATATCGTGCGGCCGAAAACGGACATCGTCACCGCCTGCGTGTTCAATCCGCCGGTGACGGGGCAGGAAGTGCATGACGAGACGGGCGCCTATCCGGCCGACCCGGCGGCGGCCCCGGTCAAGCTGGCATCCTGAGCGATGGGAGAAGGCTCGATGCAGGATCTCTATCCTTCGCGGCAGGCGGCGCGGCCCGAGATGCGGCCGCGCACCGATCCGGTGCTGCATGGCGACTGGCACGAGGCGGCGCCGCTGACGCGCGAGCAGGCGGCGCATTTCGACGCCAATGGCTATCTGGTGCTGGAGGATGTGTTCAGCGCTGACGAGTTGACGCTGCTCCAGTCGGAAGCGGGGCGGATGCTGGGCGATCCCGGCACGCTCGAGAC
>CAZACH010000141.1:0-6384 GCA_964483275.1 uncultured Sphingomonadaceae bacterium
GGGAGGCCGCGCCGCGCCATTGCGGATCGGACGGCGGGAAATGGCTGCCGATATCACCGGCGCTCACGCTCCCCAGCAAGGCGTCGACGATGGCGTGCAGGCCGACATCGGCATCACTATGGCCGACAAGCCCCTGCTGGTACGGGATGCGGACACCGCCCAGCCACAGATGGTCGCCCGGCCCGAAGCGGTGGACGTCATAGCCGAGGCCGGTGCGCACGCGCAGCGCGGCCGCGAGACGGACCTCGGCGGCAAGGAAGTCCTCGGCGGTCGTCAGTTTGGACAGGCGCTCGTCGCCAGGCACTTCGGCAACCCTATGGCCCGCGTCACGCAGCATCGCGGCATCGTCCGTCGGCTCGGCGCCCGTCCATCCCCGATGCGCCGCGAGCAGAGGCGGAAGTCTGAACGCCTGCGGTGTCTGGACCCGATTGAGGCCGGCGCGGTCGACGGTCTGACCATCACGCACGAGGCTGTCGACGACCGGCAGCACCGGGATCGCGCCGTGCTTGCCCGCCTCCACCGCCGCGATCAGGCGGTCGATGACGCCCGGCGGCGTGAAGGGGCGGGCGGCGTCATGGACCAACACATGATCGTCGGGGCCGACATCGGGATGCGCCGCCAGTGCCTCCAGCCCGGCCAGTACGGACAGCCGCCGGGTCTCGCCGCCATGGACGAAGGGCGGCAATGCGCGATCGCCGAGCGCGACCCTCATGGCGTCCGAATCAGCGGGATGGACGACGATCTGGATCAAACCGACGGCCGGATGGCGCCGCAGCGAGTCGACGGCATGGGCGATCACCGGCTTGCCCGCCAGATTCCGCAGTTGCTTGGGAAGCCCATGGCCGGCGCGGGTGCCGCGACCGGCGGCGACGATGATGGCGTGCACGCGCATAGGAGGCGAGGCCCTAGCCAATTCTTGACGAAAGTGAAATCACCGCTAGAGCAAATGCCTCAATTTCAGGCCAGTTATGACGCGACTCGCTCCCATAGATATCGGCCCCGTCCGTGTCGAAATGCCGGTGATCCTGGCGCCGATGACGGCTGTCACCGACCTGCCGATGCGCAAGGCGGTGAAGCGGTTCGGCGCCGGCCTGACCGTGACCGAGATGATCGCCAGCCAGGCCATGGTGCGCGAGACGCGCCAGTCCTTGCAGAAGGCGGCGTGGGACCCGTGCGAGGAGCCGGTGTCGATGCAGCTTGCCGGCTGCGAGCCGGAGATCATGGCGGAGGCCGCCCGCCTCAACGCCGATCGCGGCGCGGCGATCATCGACATCAACATGGGCTGCCCGGTCAAGAAGGTGGTCAACGGCCATGCCGGCTCCGCCCTGATGCGGGAACCCGACCTCGCCGCACGGCTGATCGAAGCGACGGTCAAGGCGGTCGACCTGCCCGTGACCCTCAAGATGCGCATGGGCTGGGACCATCACAGCCTCAACGCCCCGGAACTGGCGAAGCGCGCCGAAGACCTCGGCATCCGCATGATCACCATCCATGGCCGCACCCGCTGCCAGATGTACAAGGGCACCGCCGACTGGGCGTTCGTGCGCAGGGTGAAGGACGCGGTCGGCATTCCGGTCATCGTCAATGGCGACATTTGTTCGATCGAGGATGCCGATACCGCGCTCCGGCAGTCGGGCGCCGATGGGCTGATGATCGGGCGCGGCGCCTATGGCCGGCCGTGGCTGCTGGCGCAGGTCATGCACTGGCTCCAGACCGGCGAGCGCCTGCCGGACCCGTCGATCGACGCGCAATATGCCCTGATCGTCGAGCAATATGAGGCGATGCTGGCGCTCTATGGCATCGAGACCGGCGTCAATCTCGCCCGCAAGCATCTCGGCTGGTACACCAAGGGCCTGCCAGGCTCCGCCGAGTTCAGGA
Organism: uncultured Sphingomonadaceae bacterium; assembly: GCA_964483275.1. Taxonomy (GTDB): domain Bacteria; phylum Pseudomonadota; class Alphaproteobacteria; order Sphingomonadales; family Sphingomonadaceae; genus JBBCJR01. The sequence goes on from CAZACH010000141.1 coordinate 1,879, forward strand.
ATCGCGTGAATCAGGAGCCGGATCATCGCCGCGTGCTGGCGATGCTCGCCGACTTCTATAATCCGTGGTTGACGCGCGCGGCCGCTTGAGCGCGGCCGCGGCGGCGCTGAGCGGCGCGCCCGGCGCCGCGGACCTGCTCGCGGCGCTGCCGGTGCCGTCGCTGCTCATCAATCCGGCGGGCGCGGTAACGGCCGTCAACGGCGCCGCCGAAACCCTGTTCAACATGGGCCAGCCGGCCATGGTCGGCCGGGTGCTGACCGACATCATCCCCGAGGTGCGCGAACTGGGCCTGACGCGGGAACGGCTTGCCACCGGCACCGCCATCGCCGCCTTCGACCAGCAGATCAGCCTTGGCGGCGAGCGTATGGCGCGCGTCGACCTGATGCTGGCGCCGCTGCCCGACCATCCGGGCTGGTTGAGCCTTGCCATCCAGAACCGCGGCACCTCGACGCTTGCCGACAGCCGGCGGGGCAGGGACGGGGCGGTGCGGGCGATGGGCGCGGCGGCCATGCTGGCGCATGAGATCAAGAACCCGCTGTCCGGCATTCGCGGGGCGGCGCAGCTTCTGGAGACCAGCATCGACGCGGAGCAGGCGGACCTTACCCGCCTGATCCGCGACGAGGTGGATCGCATCGCGGCGCTGATCGACCGGATGGAGGGCTTCACCGATACCCGGCCGATGGAGTTCGCCCCGCTCAACATCCACGCCGTGCTCAACCGCGCGCGGGAGGTCGCCGCGCAGGGCTTTGCCCGGACTATCGCGATCCGGGAAATCTATGATCCGTCGCTGCCGCCGATCCGGGGCAATCGCGACGCCCTGATCCAGCTGTTCCTCAACCTGCTGAAGAACGCCGCCGAGGCGCTGGGCAGCGGCGCGCCGGGGGACGAGATCACGCTGACCACCGCCTATCGCCATGGCTTCAGCGTCGCCCGCGACGGCGCGCGCGTGCCGCTGCCGATCGAGATTTGCGTGATCGACACCGGGCCGGGGGCGCCGGGCGGCATCATCGAGAATCTGTTCGATCCCTTCGTCAGCGCCAAGCCGACCGGCACCGGCCTCGGCCTCGCGCTCGTCGCCAAGCTGGTGGAGGACCATGGCGGCATCATCAACTATGCGCGCGAGGGGCGGCCCGAGCGGACGGTGCTGCGCGTCCTGCTGCCGCGCGCCTGACGGGAGGGATATGACAGGACCGACAGGACAGATACTGGTCGTCGACGACGATGCGGCGGTCCGCACCGTCGTTCGCGAGGCGCTGCGCAGGGCGGGGCATGAGGTGCGCGCCGTCGACAGCGCCGCCGCCATGCGCCGGGAACTCGCGGAGGGCTTCGGCGAGGTCCTCGTCACCGATGTGATCCTGCCGGACGGCAATGGGCTGGAGCTGGTGCCGGAAATCCTCGCCACGCGGCCGCGCCTGCCGATCATCATATTATCCGCGCAGAACACGCTGAGCACCGCCGTCCGCGCCACGGAGCAGGGCGCCTTCGAATATCTGCCCAAGCCGTTCGATCTCGACGAGCTGACGCGGGCGGTGGCGGGCGCTCTCGATGTCGCGCGCGCCGCTGCCCGGCGGGTCGACATCGCCGCGCCGGTCGAGGACATGCCGCTGATCGGGCGGTCGCCGGCGATGCAGGAAATCTACCGCGTCATCGCCCGCGTCGTGCCGACCGACCTCACCGTTCTGGTGCTGGGCGAATCCGGCACCGGCAAGGAGCTGGTGGCGCGCGCCATCCACGATCTCGGCCCGCGCAAAAGCGGCGCGTTCGTCGCGATCAACATGGCGGCGATTCCGCGCGAGCTGATCGAATCCGAATTGTTCGGGCATGAACGCGGCGCCTTCACGGGGGCGCAGGCGCGCAGCAGCGGGCGTTTCGAGCAGGCGCAGGGCGGCACGCTGTTCCTCGACGAGATTGGCGACATGCCGATGGACGCGCAGACCCGCCTGCTGCGCGTCCTCCAGTCGGGCGAGTTCACCACGGTCGGCGGCACCCGCACGATCCGCGCCGATGTGCGGGTGATCGCCGCGACCCACAAGGATCTGCGCCAGCTGATCGACCAGGGGCTGTTCCGCGAGGACCTGTTCTATCGCCTCAACGTCGTGCCGATCCGCCTGCCGCCGCTGCGCGCGCGACCGGGCGATCTCGGCGAGCTGGCGCGCTATTTCCTCGACCGCGCCTCGCAGGAGGGCCTGCCCCGCAAGACCCTGCATCCGCGCGCGATCAGTCGCCTTCAGGATTATCACTGGCCGGGCAATGTCCGCGAGCTTGAGAACCTGATGCGCCGCATCGCCGCGCTCAGCCGTGACGAGGTGATCACGGCGGCGGCGATCGAGCAGGGCCTGATCGAAGGCGGCGGCGGCCCCGCTGCGGAACCGTCGATGGTCACTGGGCAAGGCCGGCTGTCGGACCTGATCGAAGCCCATCTGGCCGGCGTCTTCGCCGCGTCCGATCCCGAGCTGCCGCCGGACGGCCTTTATGACCGCGTGATGGAGGAGGTGGAAAGGCCGCTGCTGATGCTCACCCTCGCGGCGACGCACGGCAACCAGATCAAGGCGGCCAAGCTGCTCGGCATCAACCGCAACACATTGCGCAAGAAACTGTCCGATCTCGGCATCGACACGAACGTCCTGCGCCGGATGACGTGACCTGAAAATCGCACTGGCCGAAAAACCTGTGTTCTCTTTGCCACAATAGAGGGCTAGAACCCTCTTTATGCCGTCCGAACCCACCTCCCGGAAACGCAGCCGCCTACGGCTCTGGCAGCGTCGCTGGCGCAGGACGGTGGCGCGTATCGACGTTTTTCCGAAGCTTGAGATCGCGACCGGCTTCCTGGCGCTGACGATCGGCATCGTCACCTATGCGATCATCGCCAGCAACAGCGGCGCCAGCTTCTCGCCGCTCGGCATCACCCTGATGCTGGTGGTCAATCTTGCGCCGCTGATGGTGCTGTTGACGCTGCTGGCCCGGCGGCTGGCGATCCGGCTGGTCCACCGCCGGCAGGGGCGCACGGGCACGCGGCTGCATGTCCGCCTGCTCGCCTTCTTCTCGCTGGTCGCGGCGGTGCCGACCCTGCTGGTCGTGATCTTCGCCTCGCTGCTGTTCCAGACCGGCGTCCAGTTCTGGGCCTCGGACCGCGCGCGCACCATCCTGGTCAACTCCGAACGTGTCGCCCAGGCCTATGTCGAGGAGAATAAGCAGCGCATCACGGCGGACCTGCTGGCGATGGCCGGTGACGTCAACGGCTATGGCCGGGATTATGGCGCAGACTCGCCGCAGTTCGCCGAGGGGCTGGCATGGCAGGTGGCGGCGCGCAACCTGTCGGAAGCAGCGGTCGTCGGCCGCGATCCCAAGGGCAATCTGCAACTGATCTCGGCCGCAAACCTCGATGCGCGGCCGCTCAGCCAGCGCATTCGGGCCGCCGATCTCAATGCCGTCGGCGCCGGCGCCGCCCATGTCGTCGCGGGGGCCAGCGACCGTGTCGAGGCGCTGGTGAGGCTCGCGCCCGACGAGGAAATCTATCTCTACGCCTCGCGTCTGGTCGCGCCGGAGGTTCTGGCGCAGGTGGCGCAGACCAAGACTGCGCTCAACGACTATCGCTCGCTGATTGATCGGTCGCAGGCGTTGCAGCTGCGCTTCAACCTGACGCTGCTGGGTGGCTCGCTGCTGATCCTGGCGGCCGCCGTGTGGCTGGCGCTGTGGCTGGCGCGACGGCTGGTGCAGCCGATGGGGCCGCTGATCTCCGCCGCAGAGAAGGTGGGGGCGGGCGACCTGACCGCGCGCGTCCCGCTGCGCGGCTCGCCCGACGAATTCAGCACGCTCGCCCGCGCCTTCAATCGCATGACCGGCCAGCTGCGGACCCAGACCAATCAGCTGATGCAGGCCAACAGCCAGCTCGAAAGCCGGCGCAGCTTCATGGAGGCTGTGCTGTCGGGCGTCACCGCCGGCGTGCTGTCCGTCGATGCCGAGCAGGTCGTGCAGCTCATCAACACCTCGGCGGAGGAACTGCTGGAGACGGAAGGGCGCAACCCGATCGGTTGCCCGCTCGCGCTGGTCGCGCCGGAGCTTGGGCGGATGCTGGAGGCAGGCGAGAGCGAGGCGGTCATCGAAACCGTCTCGACCGCCGAGCCGCGCACGCTCGCCGTCAAGATCGTGCGGTCGGACGGCGGCCATGTCCTGACCTTCGACGACATCACCCAGCAGGTCCACGACCAGCGCCGCGCCGCCTGGTCCGATGTGGCGCGCCGCATCGCGCACGAGATCAAGAACCCGCTGACCCCGATCCAGCTTTCCGCCGAACGCCTGCAGCGCAAATATGGCGCGAGCATTGCCGATGATCCGGCGACCTTCCAGCGGCTGACCGGCACGATCGTGCGGCAGGTCGGCGACCTGCGCCGCATGGTCGACGAGTTCTCCGATTTCGCGCGCATGCCCAAGCCGAGCTTCCGGCCGGAGCCGCTGCTCGACATCGTGCGTCAGGCGTTGTTCCTGCATGAGGTCGGCCACCCGCGC
>CAZACH010000142.1:0-6371 GCA_964483275.1 uncultured Sphingomonadaceae bacterium
CATCGGCCACCACCTTCAGCGCCGCCTCGGCCAGCCGGCCGTGGGCGGCGGAGACCTCCAGCGGGGCGGCCATCGCCTCGATGAGCTGGACGCCCAGGGCAAAGCGCCGTTCCGCGACCCGCCAGCGCACGGCATCCAGCACATCCTCGACCGGCGCATCGTCGCCCAGCCCCTGCCGCATCTCGGCGGCGAGCGCCTCGACAGCAGGCACCGGCGCATAGGCCGAGGCATCGAGCAGGCCGTCGATCAGCACCGGCCGCGCCGCCAGCGCCTCCGCCAGCGACGGCGCGAAACCCAGCAGCCGACCGAGCAGCGCGATCAGCGCCGGATTGGCGCGCAGCAGCTCGAAGAATTGCACGCCGGACGGCAGCTGGCCGAGGAAGCGGTCGAGCCGCGCCATGGTCTCGTCCGGCGCCGGGGTCGCCGCCACCGCCTCCAGCAGCCCCGGCAGGATCGCCTCGAACGCATCGCGCGCGGCGGCGGAGCGCAGCGCACGCGCGTCATAGCCCCGCCAGCGCGCCACCCGGCCGCGCATATCCTCGTTGAAGTCGAGACGGTCGAGCAGCGCCGGCAGCGCCTCCGCCGCCGTCTCCGCCCCCGGCGCGGTGTCGATGGTCAGCAGGTCATAGACCGCCCCCACCCGCGCCACCGGCCCGGCCAGCGCGGCCACCAGCGCCAGCCCGTCCGCGCGCCCGTCGAGCCGCGCGACATTGTCGAGCGCCTCGGGGTTTTCCGGCAGGGCATGGGTCTGGCGGTCATCGACCATCTGCAACCTGTGCTCGACGGTGCGATAGAGGCGATAGGCGGCGCCGAGATCGTCCGCCACCGCCTGCTCGACATGGCCGGCGGCGGCGAGCGCCGCGAGCGCGTCCAGCGTCGCCGGCGTGCGCAGCGCCGGTTCGCGCCCCCCGAAGATCATCTGGTGGATCTGGGCGAAGAACTCGATCTCGCGAATGCCGCCCCGGCCGCGCTTGATGTCGAAGCCCGGCCCCAGACTCTGGCCCTGTGCATAATGGTCGCGCACGCGCAGCGAGATCGCGCGCGTCTCGCGGATCGCCGTGAAATCCAGCGCCCGGCGCCACACGAAGGGGCGCAGCGCGTCCATGAAATAGCGGCCGAGCGCGGCGTCCCCCGCGCAGGCGCGCGCGCGGATGAAGGCGGCGCGCTCCCACGGCAGCGCCGCCGATTCATAATAGCCGATGGCGGCATCCACCGGCAGCACGATCGGCGTCGCCTCGGGGTTGGGCCGCAGCCGCAGGTCGACGCGGAACACATAGCCGCCGCCGGTGCGGCCCTGCATGATCTCCAGCACGCGGCGGCCAAGGCGCACCGCCGCCTCGGCGACATCCTCGCGCGCCCGGCGCGGCAGGGTCGCCGGATCATAGAGGAAGATGGGATCGAGGTCCGACGAGTAGTTCAGCTCGAAACTGCCCTGCTTGCCGAGCGCGATCGCCGCGAAGCCACGCGGCGGGTCGTCGGGATAACGCTCGACCAGCGCCGTCATGATCGCCTCGTCCAGCGCGCGGTCGGCGAAGCGGCTGAGCGCGCCTGTCACCGCCTCCAGCCCCCAGATGCCCGACAGGTCGGCCAGCGCCACCACCAGCGCCAGCACGGCTTTTTCGCCCCGCAGGCGGTCGGGCGGCGGCTGCCCGGCGAAACGCAGGCTCTCCTGCGCGATCACCTGTTCGGGCGCTTGCGTGGCGAGCGCTTCGGCGACGGCTGGATGGCGATCCATGAGCTGCGCGAGATAGGGGGCGTGCGCCCGCGCGCGAGAAACGGCCCCTTCCAGATCGGTCAACGCAGCCCCCGAGATCAAAGCGTCCTTATGGGCGCGAATGCGCGCTTCTGGCAACCTGTCGACGCTTCAACCGTTATATCGGCGTGAACAAAGCAGACTTATCGAAAGCGCCAGCGATGCCCATCTACCCCGCAACGAACGGCGGGACCGGCCTGTCACGCTCGAACCAGATCCGCAGCTCCTCCCAGCGCGCGGCGGGGATCGGGACGGCATTGCGCCACGCCTATTCGTCCAGCCTGACGGATACCGACTATTCGCTGTTCCGCACCCTGCTCGACCGGCTGCGTTGACGGGCCGCCGCGCGGCGGTCACAATCGCGGCAACGAGGAAATGGGTTGGAGGAGAGGGTGGCGACCCACGGCCCGATGCGCGGCGACGGCGATTGGCTGTATCGCGACGTGCCCGACCCGCTGGGATCGCTCTATGGCCATTTCGCCGCGCGGGACCGGACGGCCGGCCGGCGCTGGGCCAACCAGCGCCAGCGGCGATCGCTGATCCTCGCCACCGCGCGCCAGCTGATGGCGGAGCAGGACTTCTCGCAGGTGCATGTCGAGCATGTCGCATCGCGCTGCGGCGTCTCCGTCCAGACCATCTACAACCTCGTCGGCAATCGCTCGGAAATGATCGGCGCCTCGGCGGAGGAGTGGGTTTTCGCCATCGCCGAGGTCGCGCGGGCGGACGCGGAGGCACGCGACCTGAACGAGGTCTTCACCCTGCTCACCATATTCTGGAGTTCGGCCATCATCCGCGCCGATTATGTGCGCAGCGCGTCGCGGACCTCCATCGCCGACATCGGCGAGCTGCGGCTGCGCTTCCATCGCGCCGGCGTCGAGGTGTTCCGCGACCAGCTGATGCGCATCGCCGCCGGGGACGGGCTTCGCGATCATGTCAACATTCCGAGCATGGCGCGCCAGCTTGCGCTCAATGCCAATGTCGCGATCAGCAACTGGTCGATCTATGGCCGCACGGTCGCGGAGTTCCGGGACGACCTGCTCAACGGCCCCGGCCTGATGCTGATGGGCGCGCTGCAAGGCGCGGAGCTGGTCCGGCTGGAGCGCACGCTCGACGCGATGCGCCGGACAGCAAGCCCCGCCCCGCCCGCGACGCTTATGTAAGCTCGCCGGGCTGCGGCGGCAGGCCGAGCGCCAGCCGCGCGCCGCGCTCCCACAGCACGTCATAATCGCCCATCAGCAGGTGGGTCGCGATCATCCCCGTGTCGCGCGCCATGCGCTGGATCGGATCGGCGGATTTGTGAATGCTGCTGCCGCCCGCGCTGTCGACCAACAGGCGCAGCGCTTCCTTGGCGGCGTGGTAGATTCGGACATTGTCGAGCGTGAACTGGCCGACTTCCTCGCCGGTCCAGACATGCTGCCGGTCGCAGCGGTCCACGGTCGTCGCCAGCATGTCGGCGTGCAGCAACTGCACCATGCGCAGCGTTTCCGCCGCCTCGGCCCAGCTCATCCGCGACCACGGCTTGTCGATGCGCGCCATGCCATAGGGCCGCGACGTCGCCAGCCGTTCGCGCGCCAGCGCCACGCCGGTTTCCAGCGCCCCGATCGGCAGCGCGCTCGAAACCGCGCCGAAGCGGGTGAAGGGATAGCGATGCTCCGGTTCCTCCAGCGCCACGCCATGATGATCGCCGGCGGAGATCAGCCGCGCGACCGGCATGCACATGTCGGCGGGCACGAAGGCGTCGTCGACCACCACGGTCACGCTGCCCGACGCCGCCATCGCCGACACGTCCCAGTCGTCGAGCAGGCTGAACTGGTCGCGCTGGACGATCAGCCAGCACGGCTCGCCCTCCACCATCGCCGCCAGCAGCGCGCCTTCGGCGGTGTGGACGCCGCTGGCATAAGCCCAGCGGCCGCTCAGCCGATAGCCGCCCTCGACGCCGCGCGCCGTGCCCGACGGTGCCCAGACGCCGGCACAGCGAAAGGCGGGCTTGTCGGCGAACAGCCGCGCCTGCGCCGCGATCGGGAAGCGCTGCATCAGCATGTGGTTGAACAGGTAGAAGGACGCGACCCACGCCGTGCAGACATCGGCTCTGGCGATCATCCGAAAGGCGGTCGCCGCCTCCCTCAGCCCCAGCCCGAGGCCGCCCCAGCGCCGCGACACCATGATCGAGAAGACCCCGGCCTCCTCCAGCGCGTCGACCAGCGCGGGGTCGAGCCGGCCGGCCTTTTCCATCGCCGGGGCAAGCTCCGCGATGCAGGGCAGCAGCGCCCGCACGCGGTCGTACAGGGCGTCGGCCCCGGCATTTTCCAGCACTTCACTATGCAATTTGACGGATGTCGCCATGATCTGTCTCCCGCACGTCAGGGCCGAAACTGCCCCAGCCGACGCCAGTAGAGGATGAGGAAGGCCAGCCCCGCGACCGCCGGATAGACGATCATGGCCAGCACGAAGACGATGAAGATGTAGGGAAAGGCCGGCCCGCGCGGGATGCCGTTCAACAGGATGAACACGAACGCGATCTGGAGGAAAACCAGGTCGTACAACCCGGCGGACAATAGCGGGTCCGCCGTCATCATCGCGCCGAACTCGGTAAAGCCTTCCATGAAGCTATAGTGCGCCATGATCCCGTCGGGACCGAGCAGCGTCCAGGCCTGAATGACCAGGAACACTGCCGTGATGATGAAAAGCACGGCCTTGATCCAGGCCGGGATGGGACGTTTTTCGGAATCTGTTTGCATCTCTTGATCCTGCCGCCAAGCTTCGGAACGAATGTCGGCGATCCGGTGGCGGAACGACAGCGGGAATGTTGGAGGGAGCGACGCGATGCCTCTAGCTTCGGCAGAAAAAGCGCCCGGCCCGCGGGACTGGGACGCCATCGACGACGCCAAATATCGCGACGAGGCCGAAGCGGTCGCCGCCCTGCTCTCCCCGCCACCGCTCGACCCCGCCGCGCGCACGGCGGTGCTGGAGGACGCGCTCGCCCTCGTGCGCGCCGCCCGCAAGCGTGCCCGGCGGCAAGGCATGGTCGAGAATTTCCTCCAGGAATTCTCGCTCGGCACGCGGGAGGGGCTGGCGCTGATGTGCCTTGCCGAGGCGCTGCTGCGCACGCCCGACAGCGACACCCGCGACCGCCTGATCGCCGAGAAGATCGGCGCGGCGGATTGGGCGAGCCATCTCGGCGGTTCCGACAGCCTGTTCGTCAACGCCTCGACATGGGGGCTGATGCTCACTGGCCGCCTCGTCGATGTCGAGGAGGAGGTCCGGCGCGACCTGTCCGGCTGGCTCAAGCGGCTGACCGCGCGCGTCGGGGAGCCGGTGATCCGTCAGGCCGTGGCCGCGGCGGTCAGAATGATGGGCGAGCAGTTCGTGCTCGGCCGCACCATCGGCGATGCCCTCGCCCGCGCGCGTCGGGAGGACATGCTCTGTTCGTTCGACATGCTCGGCGAGGGCGCCCGCACCGCCGCCGATGCCGCGCGTTACGAGCGGCTTTATGCGGACGCCATCGCGGCGGTCGGCGACGCCGCCGCCGGCGCGGGACCGGAGCGCGGGCACGGCATTTCGGTCAAGCTCTCGGCGCTCAGCCCGCGCTATGAGGCGGTACAGGAGGCGCGACTGTGGGAGGAGCTGTATCCGCGCCTCAAGCGCCTCGCCTGCCTCGCCGCGCGCCATGATCTCGGCTTTTCCATCGACGCGGAGGAGGCGGACCGGCTGGTGCCGTCCCTCCGGTTGACGGACCGGCTGGCGCGCGAGCCGGAGCTGGGATCGTGGCGCGGCCTCGGCGTCGTCGTGCAGGCCTATCAAAAGCGCGCGCCGCTGGTCATCGACGGGCTGGCAAGGCTGTCCCGCGACACCGGGCGCCGCATCATGGTCCGGCTGGTCAAGGGCGCCTATTGGGACAGCGAGATCAAACGCGCCCAGGTCGCCGGGCGTCCGGGCTATCCGGTCTTCACCACCAAGCCCGCGACCGACCTCGCCTATCTCGCCTGCGCCCGCGCGTTGATCGACGCGGCGCCGGCCCTTTATCCGCAGTTCGCGACGCACAATGCCCATACGCTCGCCGCCGTGCGGCGCATGGCGGGCGAGGCCGGGGTCGCGATCGAGCATCAGCGGCTGCACGGCATGGGCGAGGCGCTCTATGCCGCCGCGCACCAGCGCCATGGCGACATCACCGTGCGCGCCTATGCGCCGGTCGGCGGGCATGAGGAGTTGCTGCCCTATCTCGTCCGCCGCCTGCTCGAAAACGGCGCGAACACCAGCTTCGTCCACGCCCTGCTCGACGAGCGCGTGCCGGTCGAGGAGGTCGTGCGCGATCCCGTGGCGCTCGTCCAGGCGCAGCCCGGCCCGCATCCGCGCATCCCCCTGCCCGCCGCCATCTATGGCCCCGACCGCCGCAACCCGCTGGGTCGCGACCTCAGCATGGCGGCGGACCGCGCGCGGCTGGCGGAGGCGGTTGCCCAGGCGCGGTCGGCGCACTGGCGGTCAGGTCCGATCCTCGACGGCAAGCTTTCGCTGGCGGGTGGCCGCTCCGTCACAAGCCCCGTCGACCGGGATCTGGTCATCGGCACGGTGGTCGAGGCGACCGGGGAGGATATCGACGCAGCCGTCCGCCACGCGCGCC
>CAZACH010000143.1:0-6331 GCA_964483275.1 uncultured Sphingomonadaceae bacterium
ACCGCACGCATGACCAGCCGGTCGTCATAGAGCCATGGTGTCGGCTTGACCGGCGCGATGCGGGCGAGCGCCTCCGGCCCCGCCGCCATCGCATAGATGCGGACGGTCAGCCGTCCCTCGTCCCCGAACCGGCGGTACAGCGTCCAATCTTCGGCCTGGGTGGCGGCATCATGCACCATGGTGACCCCCATGGCCGCGAGGATCGACAGCGATTTCGCCAGCGCCTGCTCGGCCTTGCGCGGATGCGGCGGCGCGACATGGCGGCGCACCATCTCCATGGCGCTGCCGACGAACACCCCCGTCGGCTTGCGGGCGGCATCCCGCTCGATGCGCCCGCCGGCCGGATCGGGCGTCCGCGCGTCGACGCCCGCGATCGCCAGCGCCCGGCTGTTGACCCACAGGGCCTGCCCATCCGCGCGGAGCAGCGCCGCCGGCCGGTCGGCAACCGCGTGATCGAGATCGGCGGCGGTCGGCGGCGCGGCCATCGCCCAGCGCTGCGTGTCCCAGCCGCCGCCCTCGACCCACGTCGCCGCCTTGTCGCGCGCCGCGTGGGCGCTGATCCTGCCCAGCGCATCCTCAAGCGACTGGCTGGCGCGCACATCGACATTGAGCGCAGCAAGCCCCATCGCCATGACATGGCCATGGGCATCTATAAGCCCCGGAATCAACGCCTTGCCGCCGGCATCTATCTGCTTGTCGAGCTTCAGGCCCTTGGGCAGCTTGTCGCCGCGCTCATAGGTCGCCTCGATCCGGCCGTCGTCACCGATCTGGAGCCGGTCGAACCGCTTCACCTTGCCTTTTTCATCGAGCGTATAGCCGTTCGCATCGACGACCAGGATGCGCGCCTGGCCATGCGCGGGCAGGAGCGACAGTGCGACCGCCGCCATGACAAAGCGCGGGGCGCGGCGGCGTCCGGGAAAAGCAATGCTGTTCATCGCGGTCCGCATAGCATGGTTTCCTGGCGACGCGAGATGGGCTAGGGACGCGCATGGCCAGCACGCAAAACCTGTCGCCCGTGGCGGCGACCCCTCCGGTAACGCTTGACGATGTCCGCGCCGCCGCGGCCCGCATCGCCGGCGCGGTCATCCATACCCCGACGCTGGAAAGCCGCACCCTGTCGGAGATTACCGGCGCGCGTGTCTTCCTCAAGTTCGAGAATCTGCAATTCACCGCGGCCTATAAGGAGCGCGGCGCGCTCAATCGCCTGCTCACCCTGACCGACGAGGAGCGCGCGCGCGGCGTCATCGCCGCGTCGGCAGGCAATCACGCGCAGGGCCTTGCCTATCATGGCCGTCGCCTCGGCATTCCCGTCACCATCGTGATGCCGGTGCCGACCCCGATCATCAAGATCCAGCAGACCGAGGGCCATGGCGCCACCGTCATCCTGCATGGCGAGCGTTTCGACGACGCCCAGGCGCACGCCGTCGACATCGGCGCGGTCCGGGGGCTGACCTTCGTCCATCCGTTCGACGATCCCCGGGTCATTGCCGGCCAGGGCACGATCGCGCTCGAAATGCTGGCCGACGCGCCGGACATCGACACGCTGGTCGTGCCGATCGGCGGCGGCGGGCTGATCTCCGGCATGGGCGTCGCCGCGCGCGGCCTCAAGCCCCAGATCGACCTCGTCGGCGTCCAGGCGGAGCTTTATCCGTCGATGTACAACCGGCTGCGCGGCCTCAAGCTGCCGTGCGAGGGCGATACGCTGGCCGAGGGCATCGCGGTGCGCCAGCCCGGCGCCCTGACGTCGGAGATCACGCGCGAACTGCTCGACGAGATCCTGCTGGTGCCGGAGCGGGAGCTTGAGCGCGCCCTGTCGCTGCTGCTCACCATCGAAAAGACGGTGGTCGAGGGCGCCGGCGCCGCCGGGCTCGCGGCGCTGCTCAACCAGCCCGGCCGCTTCCGCGACCGCAATGTCGGCATCGTGCTGACCGGCGGCAATATCGACACGCGCCTGCTCGCCAACGTCCTGTTGCGCGATCTGGCCCGGTCGGGACGGCTGGCGCGGCTGCGCATCCGGCTCAAGGACCGGCCCGGCGCGCTGTTCCATGTCGCGCAGGTCTTCCACGAAATGCAAGTCAATATCATTGAAGTCTCGCACCAGCGCATCTTCACGACGCTTCCGGCCAAGGGCCTGATCACCGATATCGAATGCGAGACGCGGGATCGGGCGCATCTGGAACGGTTGATCGACGCGCTCGGCCGCGCCGGCTATGAGGTCCACACGGTCGAGCTGGCCTAGGTCGGATCGACATTCAGTTCAGGCGGCGACCTTTGCCGATTCTTAACCGCGCGGACATAGGCCATCATCACAAGGGCAGCGCCCGTTAACGCTGTTTTCGTGGACATGCCACTTTACGGGTCAAGGCGGAGCGACGTAGATTTGCAGGGCGTCCGGGCACGAGGCGTATGGGCGATAACGCAAGGGAAGGAAGGCCAGCGGTGAGCGATCAGAGTTTCCGCTTCCCGCGCTTCTTCATCACCGCCCCGACCCCCTGCCCCTATCTGCCGGGCCGGACCGAGCGCAAGGTCTTCACGGAACTGCGCGGCGCCGATGCCGCCGAAATGAACGAAGCGCTCGGCCGCATCGGCTTCCGCCGCTCCCAGAACGTCGCCTATCGCCCCAATTGCATCGACTGCCGCGCCTGCATCTCGGTGCGCGTGCTTGCCGAGCAGTTCCGCCTCAACGCCACGCAGCGCAAGCTGATGCGCCGTCACAGCGATCTGGTCGTCGACGCCTGCAAGCCGTGGAGCACCGACGAGCAATATCGCCTGCTCAGCCAGTATCTCGCCCATCGTCACCCGGACGGCGGCATGGCCGGCATGGACGCCTATGATTATTCCGACATGGTCGAGCAGACGCCGGTGCCGACCTATGTCGTCGAATATCGCGAGCCGGGCGTCGACGGCCGGCCGGGCAAGCTCGTCGGCGCGTGCCTGACCGACCAGCTCTCCGACGGCCTGTCAATGATCTACAGCTTCTACGACGTCGCGCCCGACGCACGGCCCGGCCTCGGCACCTATATCATTCTCGACCATATCCTGCGGGCGGCGCGCGCGGCCCTGCCCCACGTCTATCTGGGCTACTGGATCGACGGGTGCGAGCGGATGAACTACAAGACCCGCTTCAAGCCGCTGGAGCAGTTGACCCCGGCCGGCTGGCGATTGCTGGAAAGCACGCCGCAGCCTTCGCTGACGCTGGCCTAGAGTTTGCCCGCTTCAAGCGGAAGCGGCGCCAGCCCGCGCCCCCACCCGGCCACCCAACGGCAGTATTCTATGGGTGGCCGGGTGGGGGCGCGGGCTGGCGCCGTCCAAACCCGACAAAATCCAGGCCCGCCCATCCAAGCCCAAACCATTGTCGCGCCTTCCGAATTATGGCAGTCGCGAGGCTCCACAGGGGAGTTGTCTGTCGATGCGCAATGCGTTCCTTCCTGTTCTGGCCGGGCTCGCGCTTGGCGCCTGCGCGACCACGGGCGGCCAGCGCCTCGCCGAACAGGACCCGCTCGAAGGCTTCAACCGGCAGATGTGGGCCGTCAACATGGCGCTCGACAAGGCGGCGGTTAAGCCCGTCACCGTCGCCTATCGCACGGTCACGCCGAAGCCCGCGCAGCGCGGATTGCGGCGCATCCTCGCCAATCTCGGCGAGCCCTTCTCCTTCGTGAACGCGCTGTTGCAGGGCAAGCCCGACCAGGCCGCGCGCACCTTCGGCCGTTTCGTCGTCAACACCACCATCGGCGTCGGCGGCCTTGCCGACCATGCCACCGCCTTCGGCCTGCCCGAGGAGTCGGAGGATTTCGGCCAGACGCTCGCCGTCTGGGGCGTCAATGCCGGGCCTTATGTCGTCCTGCCCTTGCTCGGCCCGTCGACATTGCGCGATTCGGTGGGTCTTGGCGTCCAGTTCGCCGCCGATCCGGTCGAAATCGCCATTCGCGAGGAATCGGGCCTCAGCCGCACCGAGCGCTTCGGCATCACCGGCATGCGCGCCATCGACCTGCGCTCCCGCCTCATCGACAGCGGCGCCGACGCCGTGCTCGACACCGCCGCCGATCCGTACGCAACGGCCCGCTCCGCCTATCTCCAGCGCCGCGCCGCCGAGATCGCGGACGGCGATTTCAACGACTTGGGCGTCGATCCGGACGATTTCGGCGACGCCGGGATCGACCCCGCCGATTTCGAGGGCGCGACGGACGCAGACGCGCCGCCGCCCGCGCAGGATGAGGCCGTCCCCGAAACGTCCTCGCAGGAATCGTCGGAAATCAGTGGGAATTGAAGTCTATCAGGTGCATAGACATCTCTTGTAATCGGTAACGCGATTCGCTAATCGCGCGTCGCTCGGGGGACGTTGGGGGTCGCGGCCTGCCGCAATATATGAAGAGACCCGTTTTCATGCGGAAGGAAATATGATGAACAAGACTTTGATCCTGTCGGTCGCTCTTGCGGCTTCGCTCGGCCTGACCGCTTGCGGCAGCTCCGCCGATGAGAATGCGGCTGCGGACATCAACGCCGCCACCGCCGATCTGGAAGCCACCACCGACAATGCGATCGCCGATCTGAACGCCGCCGGCGCCGAAGCCGCCGCGTCGACCGACGCCGCGCTCGACAACGCCGGCGCCGCCATCGACAATGCCGGCGATGCCGCCGCCGCCGCGACCGCCAATGCGCTGGATGCCAGCGGCCAGGCGCTCCAGAATGCCGCGAACGATCTGAAGAACTGATCGTTCAAGCGCAACCTTCGGAAGGAGGCCGCGTTCCAGTCGGGACGCGGCCTTTTTTCATGGCTACGCTATTCGATCTTTCTTCGGTGATTTCAGGAGGTTTCGCATGAACCGTCTTTTCATGATCGGTGGGCTGGCGGCGCTGGCCGCGCTGGCCGGCTGCGGCGAGAGCGTCGATCAGTACAACGCCCATGTCGAAACCGATGCCCTGACCAACGACGCGGCGGTGATCGACACCAGCCCGGACAGCATGACCACCTCCGACAGCGGGCTGCCGGGCGACGGCGCCATGGCGCTCGACAACGCAGCGGCAGCGGCCACGGGCGATAATGCCAGCGTCGATGCCAACGCCAACGCCCCGATGAACGTCCCGCCGCCGGCGCCCTGACATTCCCTCCCCGCAGCGCCCGCCAGCGCGCGGGTCGATTTCGAGCGGGCTTGCCGCCCACGAAAAAGGCCGGGGATCGCTCCCCGGCCTTCTTCATTCGGTTCGGATGGGCAGGACTTAGAAGTCCATGCCGCCCATGCCGCCCATTCCACCCATGCCGCCGGGCATCGCCGGCATGGCGGACTTGTCTTCCGGCAGTTCCGACACCGCCGCTTCGGTGGTGATCAGCAGGCCGGAGACCGAGGCCGCGTCCTGAAGGGCGGTGCGGACGACCTTGGTCGGGTCGATCACGCCGGCCTGGACCAGGTTCTCATAGACGTCGGTCGAGGCGTTGAAGCCGACATTCTCGTCCTTGCCGTCCATCAGCTTGCCGGCGACGACGGCGCCGTCGAAGCCCGCATTCTGCGCGATCTGGCGCACCGGCGCCTGCAGCGCCTTGCGGATGATGTCGATGCCGCGGGTCTGGTCGTCATTGACGCCCTTGAGGCCCTCCAGCGTCCTGGTGGCATAGAGCAGCGCGGTGCCGCCGCCCGGAACGATGCCTTCCTCGACCGCCGCGCGGGTGGCGTGGAGAGCGTCGTCGACGCGGTCCTTGCGCTCCTTCACCTCGACCTCGGTGGCGCCGCCGACCTTGATCACCGCAACGCCGCCGGCCAGCTTGGCGAGACGCTCCTGGAGCTTCTCGCGGTCATAGTCGGAGGTGGTGTTCTCGATCTGCGAGCGGATCTGCTCGACGCGGGCCTTGATCTGCTCGCCCTCGCCGGCACCGTCGACGATGGTGGTGTTGTCCTTGTCGATGGTGATGCGCTTGGCCTGGCCGAGCATGGTGAGATTGACGTTCTCGAGCTTGATGCCGAGGTCTTCCGAGATCATCTGGCCCTGGGTGAGGATCGCGATGTCCTCCAGCATCGCCTTGCGGCGATCGCCGAAGCCCGGCGCCTTGACGGCCGCGACCTTGAGGCCGCCGCGCAGCTTGTTGACGACCAGGGTCGCCAGCGCTTCGCCTTCGACGTCTTCCGCGATGATCAGCAGCGGACGGCCGCTCTGCACCACGGCTTCCAGCACCGGCAGGATCGCCTGCAGGTTGGACAGCTTCTTCTCGTGGATGAGGATGTACGGATCGGCGAGTTCGACCGTCATCTTGTCGGGGTTGGTGACGAAATAGGGCGACAGATAGCCGCGGTCGAACTGCATGCCCTCGACGACGTCCAGCTCGAATTCGAGGCCCTTG
>CAZACH010000144.1:0-6307 GCA_964483275.1 uncultured Sphingomonadaceae bacterium
ATCGCCAGATCGCCGGCTGGACACCCGCCGAGGTGATGGAGGTCGACAGCCATCTCGGTGTCTTCAAGGGCCGCATCGAGCGCGACCGCTGGCAGGCGCAGGCCGCGCTGCTCGCCAGTGGCGACGATGATGATTTCGAGCTGGAGTTCGGCCCCGCGCGGTCCTGACCGGGGTTCGCGCTTCGGTGCGGCGGCTCGATTGAATCCCCGCCGCCGTTCGTCCTGAGCCTGTCGAAGGACGACAGCACCCGCTTGCGGGACCGGCGCCGGACCTTGCGGGCGGGAAGGCTTGCGCAGTCGTCCTTCGACAGGCTCAGGACGAACGGCGGCGGGAAGGACGGGCTGCCTTATCCCTCGGATTCGGAACGCGGGATGGCGAGCAGCTTGTCGATCTTGCGGTCGTCCATGTCGACCACCTCGAAGTGCCAGCCGTCATAATCGAAGCCTTCGCCCGTCACCGGCAGGTGGCGCAGGCGCGACAGGGCGAAGCCGGCGACCGTCTCATAATCCCGCTCGGCGCGGAGGCGCAGGTCGAGCCGGTCGGCCATGACGTCGGCCGACAGCGATCCCGACAGCAGCCAGGAGCCGTCTGGCCGCTCGACGAAGGGCGGGTCGTTGCTGGCCGTGCCGTCGCTCGATCCGCCGCCGGCAATCGCGCTCAGCAGGTCGGCGGGGGTCACGATCCCCTCGAAATGCCCATATTCGTCATGGACCAGCGCGACCGGGATTTCGGACGCGAGCAGCGTGTTGAGGGCGTCCATCGCGTCCATGACGTCGGGCACCACCGGCGCCGTCCGCGCCATCGCCTTGAGGTCGATCGGCTGGCTGTCGAGCAGGACGCGCATGATGTCGCGCGCCTCGACGACGCCAAGGATGTTCTCGACCGACCCGTCGGCGACCGGCAGGCGGGTATGCGGCGTCTCGCGCAGCGAGGCGCGGATCGCGGCTTCGTCGGCGTTGACGTCCAGCCAGCCGACCTCGCCGCGCGGCGTCATCACGCTGCGCACCGGCCGGTCGGCGAGGCGGACCACGGACGAGATGATCTGGCGCTCGTCCTCGTCGATGACCCCGGCGGTCTGCGCCTCGGCGACGACCAGGTGAAGCTCCTCGGCGGTGACGTGCGACTCGTTTTCCCGCTTCAGCCCCAGCAGGCGGAAGACCAGCGCGCTGGAACGGTCGAGCAGCCACACCACCGGCCCGGCGATCCGCGACAGCCACAGCATCGGCAGGGCGACGGTGCAGGCGATCGGCTCGGGCGAGCGCAGGGCGAACTGCTTGGGCACCAGCTCGCCGACGATCAGCGAGGCATAGGTGGTCAGCGCGATGACCAGCGCGAAGCCGATCTCGCCGGCGATCCGGCTGTCGACGCCAAGCATGGCGAGGCGCTCGCCGACCGGGCCGCCGAGGCTGGCGCCCGAATAGGCGCCGGCGAGGATGCCGACCAGCGTGATGCCGATCTGGACGGTGGACAGGAAGCGGCCGGGCTGGGCGCGCAGCGCCAGCGCCGTTGCCGCGCCCGGGCGGCCGCGCGCGGCCATGGCCGAGAGGCGCGGTTTGCGGGCGGACACGATGGCCAGCTCCGACATGGCGAAAAGGCCGTTGAGGGCGACGAGTCCCAGGATGACGAAAACGTCGAACCAGGGGAAGGGACTGGCAGGGTCGGGCATGATGTCGGCCCCTCTTTAGGCGACGATCGCGCGCCGCGCTATCCGCCATGTGCAAGAATTCAACAATCGTTCAGGTGGCGTAACGGAACCAGCCGCCCCGGATATTGGTTCGGTGCCTCAACGGAATTCAAAGAAGGAGCCTTGAAATGAAGTTCAAACAAGGACTGATCGCCGCGGCGGCGTCGGTGGCGATGCTCGGCACCGCGGCTTGCACGACCAACCCGGAAACCGGGGAGCGGCGCGTTTCCAAGGCGGCGATCGGCGTCGGGGCCGGCGCGCTCGGCGGCTATCTGCTGGGCGACATCGTCGGCGGCCGGCGCGACCGTACCGAAAAGATCGCGGGCGCGGGCATCGGCGCGATCGCCGGCGGCGCGATCGGCGCCTATATGGACAAGCAGGAGCGCGAGCTGCGCGAAAAGACGGCCGGCACCGACATCGAGGTCGATCGCCAGGGCGACCAGATCACGCTCAACATGCCGTCGGGCATCACCTTCGACACCAACAGCTATATGATCAAGCCCGAGTTCCGCTCGACGCTGGACAATGTCGCGTCGACGCTGGCGCAGTACAACCAGACCTTCGTCGATGTGTACGGCCACACCGATTCGACCGGCAATGCGTCGATCAACCAGCCGCTGTCCGAAAACCGCGCGCGGTCGGTGGGCGATTATCTGACGACGCGGGGCGTGGCCGCGGCGCGGATCGGCACGCGCGGCTTCGGCGCGACCCAGCCGATCGCCTCCAACGACACCGAGGCCGGCCGTCAGGCCAATCGCCGGGTCGAGATCAAGCTGGTTCCAGTCACCAACACCGCCGGCTGATTCTGTCTCAGGAAAGGGGGAGCTGGCGCGCTCCCCTTTTTCTTTAGGGTTTGTCCGCTTCAAGCGGAATCGGCGCCAGCCCGGACAAACTCTATGGGGCGCTCAGCGCCTGTCCCTGAAGAAGCGCGTCAGCAGGGCGGCGGCTTCGGCCTCGCTTATGCCCCCGTAAACCTCCGGCGCATGATGGCAGGTCGGCAGCCCGAAGAAGCGGGCGCCATGCTCGACCGCGCCGCCCTTCGCGTCATAGGCCCCGAAATAGAGGCGGCGGATGCGCGCGAAGGAGATCAGCCCCGCGCACATCGCGCATGGCTCCAGCGTGACATGCAGGTCGCAGTCGGTCAGCCGCTCGCTGCCAAGCAGGCGACAGGCCTCGCGGATCGCGAGCAGCTCGGCATGGGCGCTCGGGTCGCGGTCGGCCAATGTGCGGTTGCCGGCGGCGGCGATGACCGTTCCGTCCGCCCGCGTCACCACCGCGCCCACCGGCACTTCGCCGCGCCGCGCGGCGGCTTCGGCCTCAGCCAGCGCCAGACGCATGGCCGGGGAGGAGAGGAAGGGCGCCGTCATCGCCCGCTTATGCGCCGGGCGGCGTCCAAACGAAAGAAGGCCGCCGCTGTGATGCGGCGACCTTCTTCATTCGGCGTCCCGAGCGACGTTGGAGTTTGTCCGCTTCAAGCGGAATCGGCGCCAGCCCGCTCCCCCACCCGGCCACCCAACGGCAGTATTCTATGGGTGGCCGGGTGGGGGAGCGGGCTGGCGCCGTCCAACGCTAGCGCCGCAGGATGACCCACAGGGCATGGACGATGCCGGGGATATAGCCGAGCAGCGTCAGGACCACGTTGATCCAGAAATGCTTGCCCAGCCCTTCCTGAAGGAACACCCCCAGCGGCGGCAGCAGGATCGCGGCGAGAATCCTGACGATGTCCATCGACCGGCCCGCGCCTTAATTGGTGGTGTTGACGTCGATGGTCGGCAGCTCGACATCGACCTTCTTGGTCTCGACCTTGGGAACCTCGACCTCGGTCTTCGTCGTGCCGACATTGACCTTGGCGGTGTCGACGTCGAACGCCGGCGCCTGTCCGCCTTCGACCGCGACGCTCGGCAGCTTCGTTTCCTTGGTCTGGGTGATGTCGATCAGGCCGAAGGCAAAGGCGGCGATGATGGCGATCACCGCGACGATGGCGATGATCACGCCGGTGCGCGCTCCGCTGGACATTGTTGTTCCTCCTGTTCTTCTTCAAACGGAGGCACAACGACGCGGGGAAGCATTTGGTTTCCCCGGCGCAACGGTTTTTCGGGATCAGGCCGCGCTGCGCGCCGCCTTTTTCCTTTCATGCGGATCGAGGTGGCGCTTGCGCAGCCGGATGTGCTTGGGCGTCACCTCGACCAGCTCATCCTCGTCGATATAGGCGATCGCCTGCTCCAGCGTCATGCGCCGCGGCGGCGTCAACCGCACGGTGTCGTCCTTGCCGGACGCGCGGAAGTTGGTGAGCGCCTTGGCCTTGAGCGGGTTGACTTCAAGGTCCTGGGGCTTGGCGTTCTCGCCGATCACCATGCCTTCATAGACGGCGTCGCCGGGGCTGACCATCAGCACGCCGCGCTCCTCGAGGGCGTTCAGCGCATAGGTCACGGCCTCGCCGGTGCCGTTGGAGATCAGGACGCCGTTCTGCCGCCCGGCGATCTGGCCCTTATAGGGACCGTAGCGGTCGAACAGCCGGTTCATGATGCCGGTGCCGCGCGTGTCGGACAGGAATTCGCCATGATAGCCGATCAGGCCACGGCTGGGCGCGGAGAAGGTCAGGCGGGTCTTGCCGCCGCCCGACGGGCGCATGTCGGTCAGCTCCGCCTTGCGCAGCGACATCTTCTCGACGACCGTGCCGGAATGCTCCTCGTCGACGTCGACGACGACCGTTTCATACGGCTCCAGCCGCTCGCCATTCTCCTCCTTGAGGATGACGCGCGGGCGGCTGATCGACAGCTCGAAGCCCTCGCGGCGCATCGTCTCGATCAGCACGCCGAGCTGAAGCTCGCCGCGCCCGGCGACCTCGAAGCTGTCCTTGTCGGCGCTTTCGGTGATGCGGACGGCGACGTTGGATTCCGCCTCGCGCAGCAGCCGGTCGCGAATCATGCGGCTGGTGACCTTCGATCCGTCGCGGCCGCCAAAGGGCGAATCATTGACGGCGAAATTCATGCTCAGCGTCGGCGGGTCGATCGGCAGGGCGTGCAGCGCTTCCGTCACCGACGGTTCGGCGATGGTGTTGGCGACGGTGGCGACGGTGAGGCCCGCCAGCGAGATGATGTCGCCGGCCTTGGCCTCCTCCACCGCCACCCGCTCCAGCCCGCGAAAGGCCATGATCCGGGTGGCGCGGCCTTCCTCGACGACCTTGCCGTCGGCGTCGAGCGCGCGAATCGGCTGGTTGAGCTTCAGCGTGCCGCTCTCGATCTTGCCGGTGAGGATGCGGCCGACGAAATTGTCGCGGTCGAGCAGCGAGACCAGCATGGTGAAGGGGCCGCTGGGATCGGCCGTCGGCGCGGGCACATGGCCGACGATCTTCTCGAACAGCGGCTGAAGCGTGCCCTCGCGGACCTGCGGGGTGTCGCCGGCATAGCCGTTGCGGCCCGAGGCGAACAGCACCGGGAAATCGAGCTGCTCGTCATTGGCGTCGAGCGAGACGAACAGGTCGAACACCTCGTCCAGCACTTCCTGCGGGCGCGCGTCGGCACGGTCGATCTTGTTGACGACGACGATCGGCTTGAGGCCGAGGGCGAGCGCCTTGCCGGTGACGAACTTGGTCTGCGGCATCGCGCCTTCGGCCGAATCGACCAGCAGGATGACGCCGTCGACCATCGACAGGATACGCTCCACCTCGCCGCCGAAATCGGCGTGGCCCGGCGTGTCGACGATGTTGATCCGCGTGCCCTGCCACTCGACGCTGGTGCATTTGGCAAGGATGGTGATCCCGCGTTCCTTCTCGAGGTCGTTGGAATCCATCGCGCGTTCCTCGACGCGCTGATTGTCCCGGAACGTGCCGGCGTGACGCAAAAGCTGGTCGACGAGTGTGGTCTTGCCATGATCGACGTGGGCGATGATGGCGATGTTGCGGGATGACATCGCGATGGGGGTATCCTGAAGGCGGGAGGCGCGCCCCTATAACGAAAGCGCGCAAAAATCAATCTTTGAGGTTCAATCGTCGGAGATTTTCACGCCGCTTTTGATCGGGCCTTCCGCTTTGCCCTCCACGAACTGCTCGACATAGGGGTTGCCGGAGGCGTGGAGCTGGTCGCGCGGGCCGCTCCAGATGATGCGGCCATGATAGAGCATCGCCACCCGGTGGGCGATCTTGCGGGCCGACGCCATGTCGTGCGTGATGGTGATGGCGGTGATGCCGAGGTCACGCACCAGCTCGACGATCAGGTCGTTGATGACGTCGGCGCGGATCGGGTCCAGCCCGGTCGTCGGCTCGTCGAAGAACAGGATTTCCGGGCGGGCGGCGATGGCGCGGGCCAGCGCGACGCGCTTTTGCATGCCGCCCGACAATTCGCTGGGCCGCAGGTTCAATATGTCGGCGCCCAGCCCGACGCGCTCCAGATTCTCAAGCGCGATCTCTTTCATGCGCGCCGCGTTGCGCATCCGCCCCTGCGTCAGCGCGAAGGTGACGTTGCGCCAGACGGGCAGCGAATCGAACAGCGCCGAACCCTGGAACAGCATGCCGAACCTGGCCTGCGCCTCCTGAAGCGCGCGGCCGCGCAGACCGACATGCTCGACCCCGTCGACCTTGATCGAGCCGGATTCGGGGGTGATCAGGCCCAGGATGCATTTCAG
>CAZACH010000145.1:0-6277 GCA_964483275.1 uncultured Sphingomonadaceae bacterium
AAGAAGCCGTTTTCGGCGGGCATCCAGCCGACGGGTATCAGCAGGCGGCACAGCAGCGCGAGCACGACAAGGCCAAGCGCCAGCCTGGCGCGAATGCCGCCCGCCATGATGACCGTCCCCCGCATGACCGCGCCCTTAGCCGGGCCGGGCCGATCTGTCGATGGCGTCGGCCGCGTCGCCCCTTGCCGGGCGGTGCGTCAGGGCATAGCCTGCCGCGCGAAGGGGACGTCATCGATCAGCCCAAGGAGATGTGGGATGAGCCAGCCGATCGACCAGTTTTCCAGACTGAGCCAGGCCAATGTCGCGCTTGCGATGAACCTCGCCGAAGCGCTCATGGCATCCAGCGAGCGGCTTTACGATCTCAACCGCAAGCTGCTGGATGAATTCGTCACCGAAGCCAGCGTCGCCACCAGCCGCACGCTGCCGCGCCGATCGAAGGACGCGGCGGGCGCCGGAAAGGATGCGCTGCCCGCCCACCATTGGGAGGACATCGTCACCGCCGGCGAACAATGGCGGCTGGCGACGATCGAAGGCATCAGCACGGCGTTCGAGCAATGGCAGCAGGCATGTCTCGACGGGAGGCCGGCGCGCGAGCGGGACGAAGCGACGCCTCCCGCGCTCTGCCCCTGGCCGGTCAGCAGCCGGGCAGGGCACAGGGCATGATCCGACCCGGTCACGTCTGGCTGCTTGCGCTGGCGTCGGCGGCGGCGGTGCCGGCTCATGCCCAGGACAGCGCGATAAGGACGGTCGATCCCACCCCCGGGACCGAGGCGACGGTTCGTCCGGTGGAGCTGAACGAAAGCGTGTTCGCCGATGGCGCGGACGACCCGGAGGCGGTCGAGCATCGCCGCGTCCGCAACCTCAACAGCCAGATCGGCGCGCAACTCGACGCCGCGCGGCAACAGGCCGACGCCAACCGGCGCGCACATGCCGAGGCGCTGGACCGGGCCGCCGCGGACCAGCGCCGCTATGAGGAGGCGCTGGCAAGACATCGCGCCGAAATGGAGGCATGGCAGCGCGCGGTGGACGCCAGTTCCGCGCAACAGCGCCGCTAGCCGGCCGACCCGCACCGGAACGGAGCGAAACTTAGCAGCTTGATAGCCCGCCCGATGCTTCGTCCTTGGCGATGCAAAGGGAGAACTCACTGTGAACGGATTCAATCAATGCGCCGCCGCCCTGCTGGCAGGGTCGGCGCTGCTGCTGACGCTCGCCGGCTGCGACAGCAATGGCCGATACCGCATCGCCAGCGTCGGCAACCCCGGTGGCAACAATGGCGGCGACAACGGGGCCGGCGGCGATAGCGATGATGGTGGCGGCAGCGACGACGGCACTGGCGGTGCGGGTGGCGCGGGTGGGACCGGCGGCACCGGCGGCAATGGCACCACCGGCGGCGCGGGTGGCGCGGGCGGCGCGGGAAGCGGCGGCAGCGGCGGTAATGGCGGCACGGGCGGAACCGGCGGCAATGGAAGCGCGGGCGGTGTCGGCGGCACGGGTGGAACCGGCGGACAAGGCGGCAGCGGCGGCGCCGGCGGACCGGGCGGCGACGGCGGGCTGGCCACCGTCATCAATCAGGCCGCCCCGGCTCTCGTCACCGCCGGCAACGCGGTGCTGGGGGTCGTGGGCTTGCAAGACGGCCTCACCAGCCAGGTCGCGACGGCCGTTCCGCTGACCGCGCCATTGACCGGCACCGTGACCCAGGTGCTGGGCGACACCGGGCAGATACTCGTCGATGTCGGCGAAGGGCGGACCTTGCTGGTCGAGGGGGTGCAGAAGGTGGTCGGCGACGTGCTGGCCATCAACCTCGGCAACACGCCGGTCACGACGCCATCGGGCGCGGCGCCGGGCGCGATCGGCCTCAGCGCCGGAAGCGCCACACAGGCGGCTGGCTCACTCGCAAGCGCCGGACTGCTGTCGGCGGGCAACACCGCGCAGGCCGTGGTGAACGGCGTTGCGGGAGTCACGGTGTCCAATGTCAGCGCGCCCGGCGGCGGCGTATCGGGCAGCCTGCTCAATGTCGCGCTCGGCGGGCAGAATCTGATCGGCAATGGCGGGCCGGCACTGGTCAATGCCGATATCCTGCCCGCCGGCCTGCCGGGGAACAGCGGCGGCGGGAGCGGCGCCGTCGGCGGACTGGTCGCCGGCGTCCCCGTCGTCGGCAATGTCGTGGCGCCGGTCGTCGCGACCGTCGGCAATGCCACCAGTGCTGTCCCTGTCGTGGGATCGGTGGTCGCTGGCCTGACCGGCGCCGCCGCACCCGCAACCACACCCGCCAGTGGTAACGCCCTGCCCGTCGCAGGCCCGGTGGTCGGCGCCGTCGCGCCGGCCGTCTCCGGCGTGCCGGTGGTGGGGTCGGTGGTCGCGGGCCTCACCGGCGGCGCGGCGCCCGCCAGCGGCAGCACGCCGCCAATCGCGCAAAGCCTGCCGGTGGTGGGTCAGGTCGTGGGCGCCGTCGCGCCGGTCGTCTCCAATGTGCCGGTCGTCGGCGCGGTGGTCGGCGGTCTCACCGGCGGCGCGGCAGCCGCGCCGCAATCGGAGGGCGGTCAGCGCGCGCCGCTCGGCGGGCTTCCCATCGTCGGCGGTCTGCTCGGCCGCTAGTCTCCACTGGGGGGAGGAGTCTGCTCCTCCCCCGATTTTCGGACTGCGATCCCAATGGCCCTCCTCTCCGGCACGGCGCTGCTGCTCGCCGCCGTCCAGCCCATGCCACTCGACATGGCGCCCACCTCGCCCCTGATCATCGACCGTGGCCGCGCCGATCGCGCGCCGCCGGCCCTGCCCGCCTCACCCGCCCCCGCGCCGCGCCAAGAGGGTCTGGCGCGGGTCGAGGCGACGGGCGCGGCGGTGCCCGTGCAAGGCATCCGGTTCGAGGGCGCCGAGGTGCCGGCCGAGGTCGGGGACGCCGCCCGGCCCTTCATCGGCCAGCCGGCGACCACCCGGACGCTGGAGCGTCTCGCCAGGGCCATGTCGGATGCCTATGCGCGAACGCCGGTCGCGCTTTATACCGTCGTCATTCCTGCGCAGAACCTCGCCAGCGGCGTCGTTCGCGTCCAGGTCGCCGAAGGCTATATCGAGGATATCCGCTACCCGGACGGCGCCAGCCCGCTGGTCCGCGCCTATGGCGCGCGGCTGATGGCCGAAGCGCCCCTCACCCGCCGCGCGCTGGAACGCTATCTGTCGCTGATGCGGGATATTCCCGGCGCAAAGCTTGGCGTCGACCTGCTGCGCGGCAGCAAGCCGGGCGGCGTCATCCTGTCGCTCAAGCCGACGCGCGAACGGACGGACTTCGGCTTCGGCTTCGACAATCGCGGCATGGATGCGCTGGGCGACGGCCAGTTCAGGGCCGATGCCCGCGCCTACAGCCTGCTGCGCGACGGCGACCGCACCGACCTCAACCTGATGGCGGCCAGCAATCTGCGCCACTATCGCTATGCCGGCCTTTCGCACGCCACGCCGATCGGGTCGGACGGCATCACGGCCTCGCTGTCGGCGGGTTATCTCGAAACCCGCCCGCGCCGCTCGACGATCACCGGCGAGGCGCGGACGCTCGGCCTGTCGCTCAGCTATCCGGTCATTCGCGCCAATCGCGAAAATCTGAGCGTCGGGCTGGCGCTCGACGGCCTCAACAGCGATTCAGCGCTGCTCGGCGTGACCGTTTCGTCCGACCGCACGCGCGCCCTGCGCCTGTCGGCCGGCTATTCCAATGTCGCGACAAAGGGCGTCGTGTCGGCCAGCGCCACCGTCAGCCGCGGGCTGGACATGCTCGGCGCGCGCGGCTTTGCGGGCTATACCGACACGGTCTTCACCAAGGTCAATGCCCGCGCCAATTGGGACCGGCAGGTCGCAAAGCGGCTGATCCTGCGCCTGCGCGCCGCCGCGCAATATAGCGACGACCGCCTTGCCGCCGCCGAGCGCTTCGCCATCGGCGGCAATGATTTCGGCCGCGCCTTCGATGCCGCGATCCTGAGCGGCGACCGGGGCATCTCCGGGCTTGCCGAAATCGCCCTGCGTCCCGCCATGCCCAAGGCGCTGGAAGGGTCGGAACTTTACGTCTTCGCCGACCATGCCCGCCTCCATATCAATCCGCGCCTGATCTATGCCGGCGCCAGCTACACCCTCGCCTCGGCGGGCGGCGGCGTGCGCCTCGCCGCCGGATCGAAGGCGTGGCTGGAGCTGGAGGGCGCCCGCGTCATCGACGCGCCCTGGCCCGGCTATGGTGGCGACTGGCGCTTCAATGTCGGCTGGCGGCTGGCGCTCGGCAGGAAATAAGCGGGCGGGGTTGCGGCCCCGTGCGGGCATGCGCATCTTTCAGGTCAGCCGAACCGCGAAGGAGCGCCCCGATGATCGACCTGCATTACTGGCCCACCCCCAATGGCCACAAGGTGACGATGTTCCTTGAGGAGACGAGCCTGCCCTATCGCATCTTCCCGGTCGATATCGGCAAGGGCCAGCAGTTCGAGCCGGACTTCCTCAAAATCGCCCCCAACAACCGCATGCCGGCGATCGTCGATCATGCCCCCGCCGACGGCAGCGCGCCGGTGTCGCTGTTCGAATCCGGCGCCATCCTGCTCTATCTCGCGGAAAAGACCGGCCGCTTCATTCCCACCGATCTCCACGGCCGCGCCGACGTGCTGCAATGGCTGTTCTGGCAGGTGGGCGGCCTCGGCCCGATGGCGGGGCAGAACCATCATTTCGTCCGCTATGCGCCGGAGCGCATCCCCTATGCCATGGAGCGCTACATCAAGGAGACCGGCCGGCTCTATGGCGTGCTCGACCGGCGGCTGGCGGATCGTCCCTTCGTCGCCGGGGCGGAATATTCGATCGCCGACATGGCAAGCTATCCGTGGATCGTCCCGCACGAGAACCAGCAGCAGGACCTGAACGACTTCCCCAACCTCAAGCGCTGGTTCGACGCCATCGCCGCGCGGCCGGCGACCGTCGAGGCCTATCGGCGCGGCGCGGAAATCTCGCCGCCGATGGAGATGAGCGACGAGGAGAAGAAGATATTGTTCGGCCAGTCGGCGGACACGGTGCGCAAGGGCTGAGCGCCCGGCCGGGATCGCACCTCAACCCGTCATCGCCCACGGCTTCTCCAGGAAATGGGCGACCAGATAGTCGATCAGCAACGACACGCGCGCCGGGCGCAGGCGGCCCGGCGGCGTCAGCACATGGAAGCTGGCCGGCGTGATCGACCAGTCGTCCAGCGCCGTCTCCAGCCGCCCGGCGCGCAGATCCTCGTCGACGAAGAATTGCGGCTGGATCGCCACGCCCAGCCCGGCGCGCAGGGCCGGGCCGAGCGCGTCGGCATTGTTCGCCATCAGCCGGCATTTCATCCGCACCGAATATTCGCCAAGCTCGGGATGGCGCAGCGTCCAGATGTCGGCGGGGTTCAGATAGGCATAGAGCAGCCCGTCATGCCCCTCCAGATCGCGCGGATGCGCCGGCCGGCCATGACGCGCGAAATAGGCCGGCGATGCGACCAGCGGACGCCGGATGCCGCAGATCCGCCGCGCGCGCAGCGAGGAATCCGGCAACGCCGCGATGCGGAACGCCATGTCGACGCCCTCCCCGACGATGTCGATGAAATCGTCGCTGAGCCTGAGGTCGATCGAGATGCCGGGATAGCGCGCCATGAAGGCGGGCAGCAGGGGCGCGATATGCCGCACCCCGAAGGCGACGGGCGCCGCCATCCGGATCACGCCGTGCGGCCCCGTCGCCTGGGCGCTCGCCTCCTCCTCCACCGCCGCGCCCTCGTCGAGGATGCGCGCCGCCCGCTCCAGCGAGGCACGCCCCACCTCGGTCAGCGACAGGCGGCGGGAGGTGCGGTTGAGCAGCGCCGCGCCCAACCGTTCCTCCAGCCGGGACACGGCCTTGGACACGGTGGCCTTCGACAGGTTCAGTTCCCGCGCCGCCGCTGCGAAGGAGCCGGCGTCGGCGACCCGCGAGAAGATCGCCCAGGCCTCGAAATCAGGAAGTGCCATGGATCAATTTCCGAAACGCTGCATTTCGATCATATCTATTTCGTGAACGAATGAAACGCCTATCTTGTGACCATGCACGGGCCGCAAGCCCAACGGGAGACAGGAAATGATCGAACATCGCCCTTTCAACAGCCTCGGCGGGGAAGATCATGGCTGGCTGGATGCCAAACATCATTTTTCCTTCGCCAATTATCGCGATCCCCGGCGGATGAACTGGGGGCCGCTGCGCGTCTGGAACGACGACCGGATCGCGCCCAACACCGGCTTCCCGCCGCATCCGCATCGCGACATGGAGATCATCA
>CAZACH010000146.1:0-6270 GCA_964483275.1 uncultured Sphingomonadaceae bacterium
CTGCGACGCCCAGATGATGATCTCCTCCGCCAGCCGCGACAGGTGGAGCGAGGCCTGCACCGCGCCGGTCAGGAACTCGATGGCGAAATCGCGGTCGGACACCGAATCGAGGCTGTTGTCGGTCGGCCCGTCGAAGCCCAGCGCCTTCGCCGTCATGAAGCGGTCGACCGGGAAGCCGGTGCCGGCCAGCGCCGCCGAACCCAGCGGCAGGCGGTTGAGGCGGGCACGGGCGTCGGCGAAGCGGCCGCGATCGCGCTTCACCATCTCATAATAGGCCATCAGGTGATGGCCGAGCGTCACCGGCTGGGCGACCTGAAGATGGGTGAAGCCCGGCATGATCGTGTCGGCATGCTCGCCGGCGCGCGTCACCAGCGCCACCTGAAGCCCGCGCAGGCCCTGCTCAATCGCGTCGATGGCGTCGCGCACCCACAGGCGGAAATCGGTGGCGACCTGATCGTTGCGCGAGCGCGCGGTGTGCAGCCGTCCCGCCGCCGGGCCGATCAGTTCGGCGAGCCGGCTTTCGACGTGCATGTGGATGTCTTCGAGGGCGAGGTCCTCGACGAGGCCGCCCGCCTCATACTCCGCCTCGATGCGCTTGAGGCCGTCGGCGATGGCGTCGGCATCGGCCCGGTCGATGATCTTCTGTTCGGCCAGCATGGCGACATGGGCGAGCGAAGCGGCTATATCCTGCCGCCACAACCTTTTGTCGAAGGGTATGGAGGCGTTGATTTCCCGCATCACCGCCGAAGGCCCGTCGGCAAAGCGACCACCCCACAAGGCATTGGAGTTGCTCATGCGTGCCGGTTTCATCCCTGCTGTTCTGCTGTCGATCGCGCTTGCGACCGGGGCGTGCGATAAGGGAAAGGAGGACGCCCCGCAAGCCACGGCCAAGGCGGAAGGCGGTAAGCTGGTCCGCGACCATGCCGGCAAGGAGGCGCCGGCGGTGCCCTTCCTTGGTCCCGACGACAGCCCGGTGGCGCTCGGCAACTTCCGCGGCCGGCCGCTGCTGGTCAATCTGTGGGCCACCTGGTGCGCCCCCTGCATCGCGGAAATGCCGGCGCTGGACCAGCTCGCGGCGGCGCAGAAGCCGGACGGGCTTCAGGTGCTCGTCATCAGCCAGGACATGGCCGGGCGCAAGGAAGTGACGCCCTTTTTCGACAAGATGAAATTCGGCAAGCTCCAGCCCTATCTGGACAAGGAAATGCTGATCGGCGCGGCGCTCGGCGCGCGGGGCCTTCCGGTGACGGTGCTCTACGATGCCGAGGGCAAGGAGATCTGGCGGGTCGAGGGGCCGCTGGACTGGACCGGCGCGGAGGCCGCCAGGATGCTGGCGGAGGCGACGGGCGACAAGGCGGCCTGATCAGATCCGCTTCAACTCGGCGAGCGCGGCCTTGAGGCGGAGGGCGACCGGGTCCTCCTCCGGCTCAGGCTCCGGTTCGGGCGTGACGTGGGGTGCTTCATAATCGGCGTCATAGGGCTGGTCGTCGCGATAATCCGCCATCAGCGCGGGCAGGGCGGCCAGCGCCGCCTCGATCCGCGCCAGCGTCTGGCGGATATCGGTGAGGGCATCGACCGGCACGCGCACCTGCCCGGCGTCCGTGTCCCGATATGACCCATGTCCTGCCATTGATGCGAAACCGGCCCCCCGCAAGCATCCAGCGGGCGATAATGCCCGCCAAATGCTTAACATGCCATCAACCCTGACGAACAGGGTCAGGCGGCGGCGTGGGCGGGCCGGGTCTCGATCAGCCTGATGAACGCCTCGGTGAAGGCCGGGATATCCTCCGGCTGGCGGCTGGTGACGAGATTGCCGTCGACGATCACCTCGCTGTCCAGCACCGTCGCGCCGGCATTGGCGAGGTCGGTGCGGATCGACGGCCAGGATGTCGCCTTGCGCCCCTTGAGCACATCGGCCTCCACCAGCATCCACGGGCCATGGCAGATGGCGGCGACGGGCTTGCCGGCCGCCATGAAGTCGCGGACCAGCGCCACGGCCTTTTCGTTCATGCGCAGCGCATCGGGATTGGCGACGCCGCCGGGGATCAGCAGGGCGTCGAAGTCCTTTTCCTCCACGGAAGCGATTTCCGCATCGACGCTGATGGTGTCCGCCTTCTCGTCATGCTTGGTGCCCTGGATCTCGCCGAGATGGGGCGAGGCGATGACCACCTTCGCCCCCGCGTCGAGCAGTTCGGAGCGCGGCTGGAACAGCTCGGATTCCTCGAAGCCGTTGGTGGCGATGATCAGCACTTTGCTCTGGTCGATTGCGGGCATGGCCTGTCTCCTGCGGCGGGCGTTGGGGGGATTAGGAGCAAAACGGCAGCCGGCACAACCGGGTTCCTGCCGCCGCAGGGAACGCGCAGCAGCCCGACGGCGTTTCGGTCGCCATGCCAGGAATGAGGTGCGGCTTTGCCCCTGACTTATGTCGACGATCAACTGCCCGGCCTGACACGGAGGCAATATCGGCGGATTGCGGTTGCCGCGCGCAACCCGCTATCTGTCGCGGTACGAGCGCGGCCTGATCGCGTTCCTCGAGGAGCTTGAGGCAGACGAGGAGGCGAAGGCAGCCTGATGGACGAACTGAATGGGTTTCAACAGCGGGCCACGCTGTTCGCCGACGATCTGCTGGCATGGTTTTCCCGCAATGGCTGGGGCGTCCTGCTCGCCATCATCGGCGGTATCGCCGTCGCGCTGCTGCTGGTCGCGATCCGCAGATGGGGCCACCGCCGTTTCTGCGCGCATGAACCCGGCAGCTTCGCGTTCATCGTCGGCAAGCTGATCGGCCGGACGCACCTGTGGTTCATCTTCATCCTTGCCGCCACGCTGGTGGTCGACGTGGTGGCGCCGCCCGCCACCATCGCCCGGTTGGTGACCACGCTGTTCACCGTCGCCGCCGTCCTGCAGGGTGCGATCTGGGTGCGCGAGCTGATCCTGTCGCTGGTGGAGCGGCGGGCGGGGGCGCATCACGAGCTTGGCGCGCTCGGTTCGGCGATGGGCATCATCCGCCTGCTGGTGAGCGCGGTGGTGTTCGCCATCGCGCTGGTGCTGATCCTCGACAATCTGGGCGTCAACGTCACCGGCCTGGTCGCCGGCCTCGGCATTGGCGGCATCGCCATCGGCCTTGCCGCGCAGGGCATATTCTCCGACCTGTTCGCCGCGCTTTCGATCCTGTTCGACAAGCCGTTCCGCAAGGGCGACAGCATCCAGTGGGACAAGGTCAGCGGCACGGTCGAGGAGATCGGCCTCAAGACGACGCGCCTCCGCTCATCCACCGGCGAGCAGGTGGTGATCTCCAACGCCAACCTGCTGGACAAGGAAATCTCCAATTTCGCGCGGCTCGGCTGGCGTCAGCTCACCTTGAATTTCGGCATCATCTACCAGACCGACCCCGAGGCCGCCGATGCGCTGCGCGAACTGGCGCGGTCGATCGTCGAGTCGGTCGACAAGTGCAAGCTGATCCGCTGCGGCATCGTCAATTTCGGCAGCAGTTCCATCGACTATGAGCTGCGCTTCGACGTCAACAGCGAGGTTTATGAGGAGATATTCAGCGCCCGCCACACCATCGCCATCCGCCTGTTGAAGGCCCTCAACGAGCGCGGGATCGAGATCGCCTATCCGACGCAGACCAGCTTCACCGCCGCGCCGTCGGGCGAAAGGATCATGCCCTATCCGCCCGTGACGATGGTCGCGACCGAGGGCGGCGGCGATCCACCCGGCACGCCCGCTTGACAAAGGGCCGCGGCACAGCCCATTAGCGCGGCGCCCAACAGCGCCGCAGTAGCTCAGTGGTAGAGCGCGTCATTGGTAATGACGAGGTCGGGAGTTCAATCCTCCCCTGCGGCACCATTTTCGGCGGCCAGAATCGCCGCCAGTCCCTCCCGATAGGTCGGCCAGGCCGGTTTCCAGCCAAGCAGCCGTTGCGCTTTCAAGCCGCTGACCCTGCGATTTTCCGTATAGAAAGCCCGCGCCATCGGCGACAGCCCGGCCTCGTCCAGCGTCTGTAGCGCGGGCCGGGGGCAACCGAGCAGGTCGCAGGCCGCCTCGATCACGGCATTCTGGCTGGCGGGGCGTGCGTCCGCGATGTTGAAGATGCCCGGTGGTCCGCGCTCGATGCTGGCGAGGATGGCCGCGCCGATGTCGTCGACATGGATTCGGCTGAACACCTGATCGGGCAGGTCGATGCGATGGGCATTGCCAGCGCGCACCCGGTCTAGCGCCGAGCGGCCCGGCCCGTAGATGCCGGGCAGGCGAAAGACGCGCAGGTCGGGGCGCAGCG
Organism: uncultured Sphingomonadaceae bacterium; assembly: GCA_964483275.1. Classification (GTDB taxonomy): domain Bacteria; phylum Pseudomonadota; class Alphaproteobacteria; order Sphingomonadales; family Sphingomonadaceae; genus JBBCJR01. The sequence goes on from CAZACH010000146.1 coordinate 4,274, forward strand.
CCTGCCAGGCGCGGTCGGCTTCGACGCGCGCATTGCGGCGGCCGCCGCCCACCGGCGCACTCTCATCCACCCACGCGCCGCCGGTATCGCCATAAACGCCGGTCGAGGAGAGATAGCCGACCCACCGCGCCGGCGCGGTGGCGATCAACGCGCCATAGCGTGTCAGCACGGGATCGCCCTCCGCATCTGGCGGCACGGAGGACAGGATGTGGGTGGCCCCGGCCAGCGCGCGTGTCACGGCGGCCTCATCGTCGAAAGCCAGCACGTCCTTGCCGGCCGCGCGCCGGATGGCGGTGATGGCCCAGCCCTGTTCGCGAAGGCGACGGGCGAGGCGCGTCGCGCTGTAGCCCGCCCCGAAGATCAGCATATGCATGGAGCGCTGATAGCCGCTCCGACGCTCATCAACCAATTCTGGTGACGAAAGGCGTAGGAGCGCCTAAATCCATCACCATGCTCGACGCTGCTTCCACACCCTTGACGCCGCAAGCCATCCGCCGCGAGGATTATCGCCCGCCCGACTGGCTGGTGCCGCATATCGCGCTGGATTTCGATCTGGACCCCGCCCGCACCCGTGTCGTCGCGCGGCTCAGCGTGGAGCGCAATGGCGATCATGACCGGCCGCTGCGGCTCGACGGCGACGGCCTGCGGCTGGTTTCGGTCAAGCGCGACGGAAATGACGCCGCGTGGGAGATGGACGGTGATTCGCTGGTGATCGCCATCGACGGCGACCGTGCCGAGATCGAGACGGTGGTCGAGATCGAACCGGCCGCCAATACACGGCTGATGGGGCTTTATGCGTCCGGCGGCCTGCTCTGCACCCAGTGTGAGGCGGAGGGCTTTCGCCGCATCACCTTCTTTCCCGACCGACCCGACATATTGTCGCGCTACAGCGTCACCCTCCACGCCGACCGGGCGCGCTTTCCGGTGCTGCTCGCCAACGGCAATGCGGTGGCGACCGGCGAGGAAGCGGGCGGCCGCCACTGGGCGCGCTGGGAGGACCCGTTCCCCAAGCCCTGCTATCTGTTCGCGCTGGTCGCCGGCGATCTCGCCGCCAATCGCGACAGCTTCACGACGATGAGCGGGCGGGAGATCGCGCTCGCCATCTGGGTGCGCGCCGAGGACCTGCCGCGCACCGAACACGCCATGGCCGCGCTCAAGGCGTCGATGGCGTGGGACGAGCGCGTCTATGGCCGCGAATATGATCTCGACCTGTTCAACATCGTCGCCGTGGCCGACTTCAATTTCGGCGCGATGGAAAACAAGGGCCTCAATATCTTCAATTCACGCTATATTCTGGCCGATCCAGAAACCGCGACCGATGCCGATTTCGACGCCATCGCGGCGGTCGTGGCGCATGAATATTTCCACAACTGGTCGGGCAATCGCGTCACCTGCCGCGACTGGTTCCAGCTTTCGCTGAAGGAGGGCTTCACGGTCTTCCGCGATCAGAGCTTTTCCGCCGATCAGGGCTCGCCCGCCGTGCGGCGTATCGAGGAGGTGCGCGGCCTGCGCGCCGTGCAGTTCCAGGAGGATGCGGGGCCGCTCGCCCATCCGGTGCGGCCGGAAACCTATCTCGAAATCTCCAACTTCTACACCGCCACCGTCTATAACAAGGGCGCCGAGGTCATCCGCATGATGGCGACGTTGCTTGGGCCGGAACGCTTCCGCACCGGCAGCGACCTTTATTTCGAGCGGCATGACGGGCAGGCGGCGACCTGCGAGGATTTCGTCAAGGCGATGGAGGATGCCAGCGGCATTGACCTTGACCAGTTCCGCCTGTGGTATTCGCAGGCGGGCACGCCCAAGGTCGATGCCCGCATCGAACGGAGCGAGGACGGCATCGTCCTGCACCTCGGGCAGACGGTGCCGCCGACGACGGGGCAGGACGTCAAGCAGCCGATGCACATCCCGCTGCGCATCGCCCTGCTCGACCGCGCCGGCGGCGGCGCGCTGGTCGACGAGCAGCTCGTCGAACTGCGCGACGCCGACGCCGCGAT
>CAZACH010000147.1:0-6232 GCA_964483275.1 uncultured Sphingomonadaceae bacterium
TTTATCTCGTTTCCGGCGTGCTGTTCATCATGGCGCTGCGCGGCCTGTCGCATCCGACGACCAGCCGCCAGGGCAATCTCTACGGCATGATCGGCATGACCATCGCGGTCGCCACGACGCTGATCCTGGCCGCGCCGTCGTTCAGCGGGCTGGTGCTGATCGTCGCCGGCATCGCCATCGGCGGCGGCGCCGGCGCGGTGATCGCCAGGCGCATCGCCATGACCGCCATGCCGCAGCTCGTCGCCGCCTTCCACTCGCTCGTCGGCCTCGCCGCCGTGCTGGTGGCGGCGGCCGCCATGTACGCGCCGGAAAGCATCGGCGTCGGCACGGTCGGCCACATCCACACCCAGGCGATCATCGAGATGAGCCTCGGCGTCGCCATCGGCGCCATCACCTTCACCGGCTCGATCATCGCCTTCCTGAAGCTCGACGGGCGCATGTCGGGCAAGCCGATCATGCTGCCGGGCCGCCACGTGGTCAACGCGGCGATCGCCATCGCCCTCGTCGTCCTCGTCTTCATGCTGGTGTCGACCCAGTCGACCACGATCTTCTGGCTGATCGTGGCGCTGTCGCTGCTGCTCGGCGTGCTGATCATCATCCCGATCGGCGGCGCCGACATGCCGGTCGTGGTGTCGATGCTCAACTCCTACTCGGGCTGGGCGGCTGCCGGCATCGGCTTCACCCTCGGCAACCTCGCGCTGATCATCACCGGCGCGCTGGTCGGCTCCTCGGGCGCGATCCTCAGCTACATCATGTGCAAGGGCATGAACCGCTCGTTCATCTCCGTCATCCTCGGCGGCTTCGGCGGCGAGACGGCGGCGGCCAGCGACGACGGCATCGAGCGCACGGTCAAGCAGGGCTCGGCCGACGACGCCGCCTATCTGATGATGAACGCGCAGAAGGTCATCATCGTGCCGGGCTACGGCATGGCGGTGGCGCAGGCGCAGCACGCGCTGCGCGAGATGGCCGACAAGCTCAAGGCCAACGGCGTCGAGGTCAAGTACGCGATCCACCCGGTCGCGGGCCGCATGCCGGGCCACATGAACGTGCTGCTCGCCGAGGCCAACGTGCCCTATGACGAGGTGTTCGAGCTGGAAGAGATCAACTCCGATTTCTCGAGCGCCGATGTCGCCTTCGTGGTCGGCGCGAATGACGTGACCAACCCCGCCGCGCGCGATGACCCGTCAAGCCCGATCTTCGGCATGCCGATCCTCGATGTCGACAAGGCGCGGACGGTCCTCTTCGTCAAGCGCTCGATGTCCTCGGGCTACGCCGGTATCGACAACGATCTCTTCTATAAAGACAACACCATGATGCTCCTCGCCGATGCGAAGAAGATGGTGGAAGATATCGTGAAAGCGCTCTGACGCGCTTTGCACCAACCAAAAAGCCGCTGGTGAGAGCCAGCGGCTTTTTTTTATTCGTCAGTAAAGCGTCTCGCGGTAGACCTTCTCGAGCGATGCATCGGTCGCCGCCGCATCACCGAGGCCCTCGATCTGGTCGGCGAGGATCTGGCCGAGGCTGGGATACGCGCTCCGCTCGATCTTCGCTTCTTCATCCCAGAGTTTGGAGCGGATCAGCGCCTTTGCGCAGTGCAGATAGACTTCCGCCACGCTGACCTTCAGCACGGCGCGCGGCAGCTTGCCCTGATGGGCGAGGCGGGCGAGGAGGTCGGGGTCGGTGCGAATTTCCGCGGTGCCGTTGACGCGGAGCGTCTCATTGATGCCGGGCACGAGGAACATCAGCCCGACCGCCGGCGTGTCAATGATGTTTTGCAGGCTGTCGAGGCGGTTGTTGCCGGGCCGGTCGGGGATCAGCAGCGTCTTCTCATCCTCAACCACGACAAAGCCCGGCGCATCGCCGCGCGGCGAGGTATCGGCAAGGCCGCTTTCGCTCCGCGTCGCCAGCACAAGGAAGGGCGAGAGGGAAATGAAATGCCGGCAATGCCGGTCGAGCGCTGCGAGCTGCTTTTGCATCGCCCGCGTGCTCGGCGCCGGATAGAGGCGATAGAGCGCCTCCCGGCTGGTGATATGATGCGCACTCAATCTCTCTCTCCCTTTTCCCACTCGCGTTCGCCTGATCATAGCGGGGGAATTGCGCACTTATCAATCGCGCGCGCATAAAAAAGCCCGGAAGGCGATGCTTCCGGGCCGGGATCTGCGGTAGCGTAAGGGCTCAGCTTGCCATCGAGCGGATATCCTCGAGCACGGCGGCGACTTCGACGCGGAGCTTGTTGGAGTATTCGGCAAGGTTGCTGACGGAGCCGAGAAGCTGCGTTGCCGACGCGCCGGACGCGGCGGCCATGGTCGCGACACCGGTGACCGAGCGCGACACCTCGCCGGTGCTGAGGGACACCTGCTGGACGTTGCGGGTGATTTCGAGCGTTGCCGAATTCTGCTCCTCAAGCGCGGCGGCCATCGCCTGGATCGTCTCGTTGATGCGCACGATCATCTCCTCGATCCGTTTGACCGCATCGACCGCTTCACCGGTCGCCTGCTGCATGCCGTCGATCTGGCTGGCGATCTGCTCGGTTGCGCGGGTCGTCTGGGCGGCGAGGCCCTTGACTTCGGAGGCGACGACGGCAAATCCCTTGCCGGCCTCTCCGGCGCGCGCCGCCTCGATCGTCGCGTTGAGCGCGAGCAGGTTGGTCTGGCTGGCGATATCATTGATCAGCTCGATGATATTGCCGACTTCCTCGGCCGAGATCGCGAGCTTGCCGACCACCTGATCGGTCGATTCGGCGACATCCATCGTATCTTTGGAGAGCTTCGCGGAGGCGTCGACCTGGCGGGCGATCTCCTGCAGCGAGGCGGAAAGCTCTTCCGCCGCCGTCGCAACGCCGCTCACATTCTCGGCCGCGCGCTCGGATGCGGCGGCGATGGCGCTTGAATGGGTATCGGTGTCGGCCGCGCTCGTCACCATGCTTTTGGCTTTCTCCTCCATCACCTCGGCGGCGCCGGAAATGTCGCGGGCGACGGTGTTGACGGAGGCTTCGAGCTTCTCCGCAATGGCGCCCGCAAAGGCGACGCGCTCGGCCGCGGCCTTGGCGGCAGCTTCCTGCTCGCGCCTGCGCTCCGCTTCAAGGCGCTGCTCTTCCTCGCGGCGACGCGCGGCGGCGGCGGCGGCTTTTTCTTCCGCATCCTGCTTGCGCTGGATTTCGAGGCGCTGCAGGTTTTCGGCGTTGGCTTTGAAGATCTGCACGGCGCGCGACATGTCGCCGACATCGTCGCGCCGCTCAAGCCCGGCGATGGTGATGTCGTTCTGGCCGTTGGCGAGCGCACTCATGGCGGCGGTCAGCTGGCTGAGCGGCCTGCCGATAAAGCGGTTGAGCAGCAGCCCGGTCAGCAGGATGATGCCGACAAGCGCGGCGCCGCTCAGCATCAGCTGCTGCATCAGGTTGGAGGCGAGCTGCGCGTTCAGCTGGTCGAGGCTCCAGGCGATCGCCGCGTAGCCGACCAGCTCCTGCTTGGTGGTGAGGACGGGCGTGACAACGATCTGGTGCGTATCGGTAAGCTCGGAATAAACCTCGCCCTTATCGAGCGTCGCCTTGTGGGCGGCGAGCAGGCCATTGAGATCGACCGTCGGCAGGCGGCTCGAATGATATTCCGTCACCATCGCGCCGTCGCTCGTATAGGTGATGATATCGGCGAGGGCGCTGTCGTCCCGCTCTCTCATCTCCTCATAGACTTCGGCGACTTTCTCGGGCTTGTTCCATTTCAGCGCGCCGGTCATCTGCGCGGCCATCAGGTCGGAGATGGTGAGGTTGTTGGAGACGGCGAGATGTTCCATATCCTGGCGCTGGTTCTGCAGGCCGAGCAGCATCAGCAGCGAGAGCCCGATCAGGGTCGTTGCAAAAACCACGAGCTGGATTTTGCGGCTGACGGTCCATTTGCTCGCTTTTTGCGGGGTATGCCCGGCGCCGGGGGTTGTCTCTCCGGTCGCGACGGCATCGATGGTAATGCTCATTGTGATAGTTCCTTGTCGAGATTTAAGGGCGGGACGGACGCCCCATTCTAGTCCAGCATGTCGACATTGACGCCGACGGTGATTGCGCCGATGGGCTGGCGGGTTGAGGGGTCAAGCACGGCGAGGGTGACCTGCGACTGATAGGCCTGCGAGGAGTCGTCGAACTCGACCTCGTCGATCAGCACCGCCGAGGCGCCGCCGCCGAAGGCTCCCTGCCATTTCTCCTCATCGCCCTGCCAGTAGTCGGAGGTGATGTCGCTCTGCCCGACGTTGAGGCCGCGCATGTCCATGACGAAGATTTCGGTATAAAGCCCGTCCGCCTTGGCGCGGATCTCCTTGAGATAGGCCGAGAGCGGGTTGCCGAGCACGGCATTGATCAGCGGCTGCGCGCCGCCTTCGGTCTCGGCGCGCCATTGCAGGTCTTTGGCGTCGATCTCGCTCTGGCTGAGAGTGGCGGAGGTCTTGTTCTGCTCCTTGATGGCGGTCACGATTTCATCGCTCTGGATCCAGCCGCGCATATCTTCCTCCACCAGCGTCCGGATCGCGCCCACATAGTCGCTGGCCGCGGCGCCGGACGCCAGCACGGCCGTGAAAATGATCGCGGCGAGGGGGAGAAATGCTTTACGGGTCATGGGGTTACTCCATTCTACTTTTATCGGTCGTCATTTTTGGATCGGAAGCGGCGTCATTCTCGCACTGCGGGTTCCCCGATCCCTCCGACAATAGAAGAGAGTTTGTTTATTTATCGTTAAAGAAGGATGCGGCTTTCACGCCAATTCGTAAAACGCGGGCATTTGCGCGGGCTTTACGCGACGCGGCGGGAGCTGTCCTTTGGCAGCGTCACCGTGACGGTGGTGCCGAGCCCGACCTCGCTCGCGATATTGAGCGTGCCGTGATGCGCGGTGACGAAGGATTTGACGATCGAGAGGCCGAGGCCGACGCCCTCATGGGTGATGTCGGACGTGCGGTGGCCCTTGACGAAGGGCTCGGTGATCAGCGGCAGCTGCTCGCTGCGGATGCCTTCGCCGGTATCCTCCACGGTGACGATGATATCGCGCCGCCCGCAGCGCGCCGTGACGGTGATCTTGTCGCCATTGTGCGAGAATTTCACGGCGTTGGTGAGCAGGTTGAGAAAGACCTGCTGCATCGCCGTGCGGTCGGCCATGATTTCCGGCAGATGCGTCCCCGTCACCAGCGTCACCATGATCCCCTGGCTCTCGGCGCGCTGGCGGATGGCTTTCACGCAGGCCGAGAGCAGCAGGTCGAGCTGCACAGGCTCGGGCGTCAGTTCGCGCTTGCCAAGCTCGATCGCCGAGATGTCCAGCACCTCGTCGATCAGCGCCAGCAGGTGCCGCCCGCTGTGATTGATGTCATGGGCGTATTCGATGTATTTTCCGTTGCCGATGGGGCCGAAATACTCGCCGCGGATGATATCGGAAAAGCCGATGATGGCGTTCAGCGGCGTGCGCAGCTCATGGCTCATGGTGGCGAGGAATTTCGATTTCGCCTGGCTTGCCTCCTCCGCCTTGACGAGCGCGAGACGGAGCGCTTCCTCGGTGCGCTTGCCGGCGCTGATGTCGGTGAGCGTGCCGCCGACGATCACGACATTGCCATGATCGTCCATGATCGGGAACATCTGCACAAGGGTCGGGATGGTCTGCCCGTCGGCGCGCGGGCTCAAATATTCGCGCTCGACCATCTGCTGGCTGCGGATGATCTGCTGCTCCTGCGCCGTTACTTCCGCCTCGTAGGCGGGCGGAAAGAAATCCGCCGCTCTCTTGCCCTTGATATCGACCCGCTCGGGGTTGAACCAGTCGTGCCAGGTCGAGTTGGTGTGGATATAGCGCCCCTCCGCGTCCTTGATGACGATGGCGGCGGGCGAATTCTCGATAAAGGTGCGCAGCATCTTGTCGGTGACGCGGACGCGCTGCTGGCGCGTCATGGCGAGATGGATCAGCCACGCGATCAGCAGGCTGAGCCCGATCATCGCGACGAGCGCAAGCTCATCGACCGGCGAATCATGCGCCCGGATGGTCGCCGGCAGCGGCAGCAGGCTGATCATCCAGGTCTGGTTGCCGATGTCGATCGGCTGGCGGAAGACGGGCCGCGGCGCGCCGAGATCCTCGCGCGTGGCAAACACCAGCCGCTCGCCATCCATGATGGTGAGGTCATATTTCTCCAGCAGCCAGTCCGGCATCGCCGAGTGGATCAGCGGCTCGCTGCGAAAGACGATATTGACGAAGCCCGTGATGCGATCGAAGCGGCT
>CAZACH010000148.1:0-1935 GCA_964483275.1 uncultured Sphingomonadaceae bacterium
TTGCGGGTGGGAAAGCTTGAGCAGTCGTCCTTCGACAGGCTCAGGACGAACGGAGGTTGGCGAGCGCAGGTTGGTCCAACGCTTGCGGCTTGCCGCGGGGCGGAACTCTATTCCGCTGCTTCCGCTTCCGCTTCCGCTTCCGTAGGGGCGGGCAGTTCGGGCGTGATCTCGCGGGCGAGCGAGTCCACCGGATCGACCGCCTCGATCTCCTTCGGCCCGGTCTCGACATTGAGGTCGCGGAAGCGGCGGGCGGACACCAGCACGCGGCTTTCGAAGGACGAGACGAACTTGTTGTAATTGTCGACCGCCGAATTGAGCCCGGAGCCGACCCGTTTCAGGTGCAGCGAGGCGCCGGCCAGCCGGTCGTACATCTCTTTCCCCAAGGCCGCGATCACCTGCGCCTCGCTCGCCAGCCGCTCCTGCCGCCAGACGGCGGCGACGGTGCGCGCGATGGCGATGAGGTTGGTCGGCGTTGCCAGCAGCACGCGCTTGTCGAAGGCGAAATCCCACAGCGACGGCTCATGCTCTAGCGCGGCGGACAGGAAATGCTCGCCCGGCACGAACATGATGACATAGTCGGTGGCTTCGGCGAACTGCGCCCAATAGCTCTTGTTGCCGAGGCTGTTGACATGCGCCTTCATCGCGGCGGCATGGGCGGCGAGGTGAACCCGCCGTTCGCGGTCGTCGACGGTCTCGAACGCGTCCTGATAGGCATTGAGCGAGACCTTGGCGTCGACCACCAGCGCGCCGCCGCCCGGCACCCGGATGATGACGTCGGGCCGCATCCGCCCCTCCTCGCCGGCGACGCTGACCTCGGTCTGGAAATCGGCATGCTCGGACAGGCCGCAGCTTTCCAGCACGTTGCGGAGCTGCTGCTCGCCCCAGCGGCCGCGCGCCTTGGGCGCGGCGCGCAAGGCATTGACCAGCCGCGCCGCCTCGCTGCGCACGGCTTCCTGCCCGGTGCGCATGGACTCGATCAGCCCGGCGAGGTTGCCCTGTTCCTTGCGCCGCTCATCCTCGATTTTGGTGACGCTGTCCTCATAGCGTTTGAGCGACAGCTCGACGGGTTGCAGCACCGCCTTGATCTTCGTTTCATTGTCCTCGCTGGCCTGCCGGAAGCGCTCGTCGGCGCGTTGCAGGAAGGCGGTCTGGGCATCGCCAAGGACCTTCGCGCCGATCTCGCTGAACTGGGCGGCCAGCGCGTCGCGGGCGTCGCGCAATTCCTGAATGCGCTCGGCATGGACCTTCTCGCGCAGCCGCGCATCGGCCGAAAGCGCCGCGACTTCGGTGCGCGCGGTCTCGCGTTCGACGCGCAGCTCGTCGACCGCCTTCTCGAGCAGCGGAAGCGATTTGGCGCGCTCCTCGGCGGCGGCGAGGTCGGTGACGGCGCGGCGGAAATCGTCCAGACGCTGGTCGCGGTCGGCGCGCAACGCCGCAAGCGGCTGACGCCCCATCAGCCAGCCGGCGCCGAGGCCGATGAGCAGCGCCGCAAGCATGACCAGCATTGCGATATCAGCCTGCACCGCACTCTCCCGATTTCTGGAACGAAATAGGAACCTAGCGGCCCCGGGAGCAATGCTCAACCCCTCGTTTCAGCCCGTCGCTGGTTGAGCACCTCATAGGCCATCACCGCCGCCGCGACCGCCGCGTTCAGGCTGTCCGCCTTGCCGAGCATCGGCATCCGCACCAGCCGGTCGCACGCCGCTTCATAGTCGGCGGGCAGCCCCTGCGCCTCGTTGCCGATGAGGATGAAGGTCGGCGCCCGATAGCGCGGGGCCTGATAGTCGACATCGGTCTTGAGGCTGGTGCCGACCAGCTCGCCGGGGCCTGCGCGCAGCCAGCCGATGAACTCGGGCCAGCGCGCCGCCGCGATCCGCTGGGTGAACAGCGCGCCCATCGACGCCCGCACCGCCTCGACCGAGAAGGGGTCGACGC
>CAZACH010000148.1:2035-4204 GCA_964483275.1 uncultured Sphingomonadaceae bacterium
TCGGGATAGACGCCGATCACCGCCTGCGGATTGTCCTTGCCGGACAGCTTGTGCAGGATGTCGCGGTTGGTCTGGATCGCCTCGCCGCCGCTGTCCTCGGTGGCGGCGATCAGGCGGCGGACCAGCGGATGGCCGGCGCTCTCGGCCGCGAAGACCAGCCAGCGCGGGACATGGCCGGCATCCAGCGCCTCGGTCAGGATGCGCAAGCCCTCGGCAAGGAACAGGCCCTGCTCGCGGCGATGCCGCTTCTCCCGCAACAGCCGTAGATTCTTGACCAGCGGATTGCTGTAGGCGGTGATCTCGCGGGGCATCAGCCTTGATCCTGCGCCGGCTCGGCGGCGGCGGCCAGCGCCATCAGTTGCTGAAGGGCCAGCATGCGCGGGGTGGCGCGGGGCAGGCCGAGCGTTTCCGTCATCGGCTCGCCGAGCAGCGAATCGCCCAGCGCGAACAGGGTCAGCGACAAGGTGGCATGGGCGACGGTTTCGGCGGCGGCGCCCTCGGCAAGCTCCTGCACCAGATTGTGGATGGCGCGCAGCAGCGGGGCGAGCGCCGCGGTGTCGCGATTGAGGATCATCCAGCTCGCAAGGCTGCCCGCCCCCTCGACCTGCAAGGCATCGAAGGCGAGGTCGACAATGTGGGCATGGTCGTTTTCGCCGCGCCGCACGCTCAGCACGGCGGTGCCGATGCGCTGCGTGATGTCCTGCGCCATCGCCTCGATCAGCGCGGTCTGGAGGCCGGCGGCGCTGCCGAAATGATGCAGCAGATTCGCATGGGACTGGCCGAGCAGGGCCGCCACCGCCTTCAGCGTGACGGCCGCCGGCCCGCCTTCGATCAGCAACTGGCGCGCCGCCTCGATCGCGCGGGCGCGGCTGTCTTGCGATCGCAGGCGTTGACGTTTTACTGACATATGTGTAAGTACGTCCGCAGTGTGAGTAGAGTTGCGTTCTCATAGCCAGAGGGCCACCGGCTTGGCCATTACAGTTCGTAATATTCAGTTCGGCCGTGGCCTGCGACAGGGCCGCTGGTGGCTGGGCGGCGATCCGGTCGCCACGGCCTTCTACAATTCCCTGTCGGTGACCTTCCCCAAGGGGGAGGCCTTTTTCATCGAGGGCGTGCGGGCCTTCCGTGACGGCGCGCCGCCCCGGCTGGCCGCCGCGATCGCGGCCTTCTGCCGGCAGGAGGTGATCCACACGCGCGAGCATGTCGCGTTCAACCGGCGCGTCGTCGATGCCGGCTACGACATCTCAACGCTGGAGGCGCGCGTTGACGCGCGGCTTGCCGCGGTCCGCGCCAAGCCGCCGATCGCCAGCCTCGCCGCGACCATGGCGCTGGAGCATTTCACCGCCATCTTCGCGCGCGAGCTCATCGCCGATTCGCGCCATCTCGCCGATGCCCCGGCCGAACTGCGCCGCCTGTGGCTGTGGCATGCGCTGGAGGAGATCGAGCATAAGAGCGTCGCTTACGACACCTGGCTCCATGCCACGCGGGACTGGAGCCGCTGGCAGCGGTGGCAGGTCAAGGCGCGCGTGATGCTGCTCGTCACCCGCAATTTCCTGGCTGATCGCACGCGCGGGACGCTCGATCTGCTGCGGCAGGACGGGCTGCGCGGCCCGCGCCTGTGGCTCGCCATGATCCAGTTCGCCTTCGTTCGGCCGGGTATGATGCGCAAGATACTGGGCGCCTGGCTGGCCTATTTCCTGCCGGGCTTTCACCCCTGGAACCATGATGACAGCCCGCTGCTCGCCCGCGCCGAAGACATGATCGGCTTGGGCGCGCACGCCGCGTGAGCGGCGGCGGCCGCGCGTCAGGCGGCCATGAGGGCGCGCAGCTTGTCGCCGTCGTCGGTCGGCACGGGCCGGCGATCGTGTGCGAGCAGCCGCATCTGCTGGCACGGCGCCGCCCGGCCGCGCGCCTCGCTATGCAGATCGGCGATTCGGCCGGTCGGCCTGAAGCCCAGCTTGGCGAGCACGCGCGCCGAGGCGGGGTTGTCCAGATAATGGCCCGCGTCCAACGACTCCAGCCGCAGCCCCTCGAAGGCCATCTCGACAACCGCGCGGCCGGCCTCGGTGGCATAGCCGAGGCCCCAATAGGGGCGATCGACCCAATAGCCCAGCTCCATCGCGCCGCCACCGTTGCGGGCCAGCCCGATGCCACCGACGAGGCGCGGCT
>CAZACH010000148.1:4214-6177 GCA_964483275.1 uncultured Sphingomonadaceae bacterium
TGTGCGCGGCGTCGGCGTCGGTGTACCTGGCCACCGGGGTCGGCCGCTATCGGGTGGAGCTGGAGCGGCCGACGGGGCTCGTGTCGCCGCTGGTGGAGTGCACGACGACGTCGCTCATCATGACGATGGAGGCGCTGCCCGCGCGTCCGCGCGAACATCAGCATCGACGGACAATCGACGGGCGCCGGGCGCGACAGGAAGGCGACGGCATCGTCCAGCCTGTAGGGATGGGGAACCTTCGTCAGCATGCGCGAGATGCCGGGATCGGCCAGCGCCACGGCCAAGGCCGGCGCATCCTCGATCCAGCCCGGTCGCAAAAACAGGCGAGGGGTACGGATAAACATTGTCTCGCTCTCTTCCCAAGGGCGGGCTTTGCGCCCGCGCATCCCATAGCGCCCCGATGTGACGGCCATGGGTCAATGCCCGAGGGAGAAAAGCAAAAGGGAGCCGGGGGTTCCCGTCTCCCTCATCGATCCATCGCAATGGATCTTTCGGGTCGCCCCCAGGACGACCCGACCAGCGAATCGTCGCTTATTCAGCCGCCATCGCGATTGCGTCGACGCTGACATATTTGCGGCCAAGGCGGCCGTCATGGAACACCACGCGGCCGTCGGCGGTGGCGAACAGCGTGTGGTCCTTGCCCAGGCCGACATTGCGGCCCGGATAGAATTTGGTGCCGCGCTGACGGACCAGAATGTTGCCGGCGACGACTTCCTGCCCGCCGAAACGCTTCACGCCAAGACGCCGACCAGCCGAGTCGCGACCGTTGCGGGACGAACCGCCTGCTTTCTTATGTGCCATTGTTCAGCTCCCTCGTCGCTCAGGCTTCGGTCGCTTCGGCCGCCGGAGCAGCGTCGGTCTTGGCCTTGGCTGCCTTCTTCGCCTTGGGCGCTTCGCCGCCGATCGACAGGATCTTCAGGATCGTGTGCTGCTGGCGATGGCCATTGCGGCGGCGGTAATTGTGCCGGCGACGCTTCTTGAAAACGATGACCTTGTCCGCCTTCGCCTGCGCGACGATTTCCGCCGCGACGGTGAGGCCTTCGGTCGGCTTCAGCTCGCTGCCGTCGCCCGCCAGCAGGACATCGCCCAGGCTGATGCTGTCGCCCGCCTCTCCGGCAAGCTTCTCGACGACGATCTTGTCTCCGGCGGCAACACGATACTGCTTGCCGCCCGTGCGCACGATTGCGAACATGGGTCCGTATCCTAGGTCAAAATATAAACCGCGCGGTGGACATGGGCCGAAACCCACGGCTTAACCCCCGAGCGGAGAAGCGGCGCGGATAGGACAAGCCACCGCCGCTGTCAATCTCCGCGGCGGGCCGGCTTCAATGGCGGTGCTGGCTCCGCAAGACGTAGCGGCCATCGGAAAACTCCCCGAAAAGCTCGGGGATGGCCGGATGGCTCACCGGAATGTCGCTTTCGTCGGGGATCAGGTTCTGCTGGCTGACATAGGCGATATAGCTGGAATCGTCATTTTCGGCGAGCAGATGATAGAAGGGCTGCTCCTTCAGCGGCCGTGATTCGACGGGAATCGATTCCCACCACTCGTCGCTGTTGGCGAATTCCGGATCGACATCGAAGACCACGCCGCGAAACGCGTGCAGGCGGTGGCACACCACCTCGCCGATGGCGAAGCGTGCCTCGCGCGCCATGATCTTGCCGGCGTTGTCGATCGAAAGGGGCTGGGTCTTTGCCATCGGCGCTTGCTCTGTGCACTCCACTGCATGGCGGGTCCTCGAAATCCCGCTCCGTGGCTTCTTATTTAAGGCGACGAGGACATTTGCCAAGGTGCGGGCTTGGCAAGCCCCGCCGCTTTCGTCTATTGGCCGCGCTTCGACCCACCGGCAGCGCCGGTTCCGAACCTCGTTTCCGCGGAGAGGTGCCAGAGAGGTCGATTGGGACGGTCTCGAAAACCGTTGTGCGGGTAACCGTACCGTGGGTTCGAATCCCACCCTCTCCGCCA
>CAZACH010000149.1:0-6112 GCA_964483275.1 uncultured Sphingomonadaceae bacterium
AGTCTCCGACGCCGCCAAGTAAGCAGGTGCTTATCCAGGAACGCCCGGCGCCCCCCGCGCCGGGCGTTCCTTTTTTCCGAGCGCGAGGCTAGAGTTTGTCCGCTTCAAGCGGAAGCGACGCCAGCCCGCTCCCCCACCCGGCCACCCAACGGCTATATTCTATGGGTGGCCGGGTGGGGGAGCGGGCTGGCGCCGTCCAAACCGGACGAACTCTATTCGCCCGCCGGGCTGGGCGCGCCCATGTCCCGCGCGCGGCGGCGTTCCGTGAACCAGATGCCGATCAGCGAAAGCTCGTAGAGGATCACCAGCGGGATCGCCAGCATCAGCTGCGACACCACGTCGGGCGGCGTCAGCACGGCGGCGATCGCAAACGCCCCGACGATCGCATAGCGACGCCCGCTTTTGAGCTGGGCGCGGCTGACGATGCCCGCCCGCTCCAGCAGCATCAGCAGGATCGGCAGCAGGAAGGCCAGCCCGAATCCGAAGATGAACTGCATGGCGAAGGACAGATAGTCCCCCACCGCCGGCAACGCCTCCTGCTGGATGCCGCCGAGGTCGCCCTGATAGCTCAGCAGGAAATGGAACGCCGTTGGCATCGCCAGGAAATAGGCAAGCGCCGCCCCGGCCGCGAACAGCACCGGCGTCATCAGCAGGAACGGCAGGAAGGCACGCTTCTCGTTGCGGTACAGGCCGGGCGCGACGAACTGCCAGAGCTGGTTGGCGAGGATCGGGAAGGACAGCATCATCGCCGCGAAGAACGCCACCTTCACCTCGGTGAAGAAGGCTTCGTAGAGCTTGGTGTAGATGATCTTGCCCTGCCCCGCGACCACCAGCGGATGGACGATGATCGCGAACAGGTCCTTGGCGAAATAGAAGCAGACGATAAAACAGACCGCGATCGCCGCGACGCATTTCAGCAACCGGCTGCGCAGCTCGATCAGATGGTCGAGCAGCGGGGCCTTGCTGTCGTCGATCTCCTTCATGGCGCCGGCTTGTCCTGCGCGGGGCCGGCCGCCTCACCGGCGACGGGCGCCTGCACCTCATCGCTGGACAGCGGCTTGTCCGGGTCGGGCAGGTTGGGATGCTCGGCCATGATGCGGGCGTTTTCGGCCGCCCATTTCTTCTGCATCTCCTCCAGCTCGGCCTCGCGCACCATGGTGTCGAAGCCGCTGCGGAACTGGCGCGCCATCGAGCGCGCGCGGCCGACCCACTTGCCGACGACGCGCATCGCCTTGGGGAGGTCCTTCGGCCCGATGACGACAAGCGCCACGAGGGCGACGAGCAACAATTCCGTCGGCGCTATATCGAACAAGCCAAATACCCCATCGCCGCAAGGCGAGTCCTGACATCAAACCGGCATTGCGGGCCGAAAAACGCTTACTGCGCCGGACGGTCGTCCTTCATCGGCTGCAACTCGCGCTCCTTGTTCGGCTCCAGCTGCGGCTGCGCCTGCAACTGCGGCGCAGGCTGCGTGGTCTCGTCGTCGTCCGCCATGCCCTTCTTGAAACTCTTCAGGCCCTTGGCGACGTCGCCCATCATGTCCGAGAACCGGCCCTTGCCGAACAGCAGCAGCACGACGATGCCGACCACCAGCCAATGCCACAGGCTTAAACCACCCATCTTCAATCTCCGCCTTCGTGAAGCCCTATCTAGGCTTCATCGGCTTCCCTTTCCACCGCTTGCGTTACAAGTTCGAGATTCAACACGGAGTCGATCGGATCGAGCAGGCCTGCGGCCTTGAGGTCGCCGATGCCCGGCAGGTCGCGGCGCGACTGAAGGCCGAAATGCGCCAGAAACCCGTGGGTCGTGGCATAGAGCAACGGACGCCCCGGCACTTCGCGGCGGCCGGCGGGCCGCACCCAGCCCGCCTCCATCAGCACGTCGAGCGTGCCCTTGGAGATGGCGACGCCGCGAATCTCCTCGATCTGCGCGCGCGTGACCGGCTCATGATAGGCGATGATCGCCAGAGTCTCGACCGCCGCGCGGGAGAGCTTGCGCCCCTCCTCCTTCTCCCGGCGGAGGATATGGCCGAGGTCGGGCGCGGTCTGGAAAAGCCAGCGCCCGCCGCGTTCGACCAGCTCCACGCCCCGGCCGGCATAGGCCTCCGCCAGTCGCGCAAGGCCGGCGGCGACCTCCGCGCCTTCGGGCAGATAGAGGGCGATTTCGGCCGGCGTCATCGGCGCGTCGGCGGCGAACAGCACCGCCTCGATGGCCCGGTCGGGCAGCGTCTCGCCTGCGTCGATCATGAGGCCCGCTTCAGATAGAGGGGGGAGAAGGCCGTCTTCTGGTCGAGCGCCACCCGGCCCTGCCGCGCCAGTTCGAGCGCCGCGACGAAGCTGGAGGCCAGCGCCGAGCGCCGATAGTCGGGGTCCTGCGCGTCGGGCAGGAAGCTTTCCAGCACCGCCCAGTCCATGCGCACGTCGAGCAGCGCCGCCAGCCGGTCGAGCGCCGCTTCCAGCGTCAGCACAGGCCGCCGCCCCACGACATGGATGACCGGCTCGGCCCGCGCGCGCACCGCGCCATAGGCCTGGATCAGATCATAAAGTTCGACGTCCCAGCGCGCTTTGCGCACCGTGCGCAGCCCCTCCGGCGCGCCGCGCGGGAACACATCGCGACCCAGCCGGTCGCGCGCCATCAGCCGCGCCCCGGCCTCGCGCATCGCATCGAGTCGTTGCAGGCGAAGCTGCAAGCGCATCGCCAGCTCCTCGGCGGACGGCTCCTCCTGCGCCTCCTTGGGCAGCAGCAGGCAGGATTTGAGATAGGCGAGCCACGCCGCCATCACGAGGTAATCGGCCGCAATCTCCAGCCTCAGCGCCCGCGCGTCGGCGATGAACAGCAGATATTGCTCGACCAGTTGCAGGATCGAGATTTTCGCCAGATCGACCTTCTGCGACCGCGCCAGCACCAGCAGCAGGTCGAGCGGCCCTTCCCAGCCGTCGATCGCCAGCGTCAGCGTCTCCGGCGCCGCGCGTACCGGGCTGTCGAACAGGTCCAGCTCATCCATGGCGGGAGACTACAGGCTGTAACGCGCGCGTGGAAGCGCTTCAGGCCAGCGCGAGGAAATCGTCGCGCGCGGCGATTGCCTCGGCGAACACGCCCTCCGGCGCCCGTCCGGCCGCCGCCATGGCGCGGTCGAGCCGGGCCGCCGCCGGCGCCGACAGGTCGGCCGGGGCCGCCGCCGCGACCTCCTGCATCTCCGCCATGTCGCCGGAACAATGGAGCACGATGTCGCAGCCCGCCGCCAGCACGCCGCGCGTCCGCTCGGCAAAGCTGCCGGCCAATGCCTTCATGCCGAGGTCGTCGGACATCAGCAGCCCGTCGAAGCCGATGCGCTTGCGGATCACCTCCCCGATGACGATCGGCGACAGGCTGGCACAGCGGTCGGGGTCGAAGGCGGTGTAGACGACGTGCGCGGTCATCGCCATCGGCGCGCCGCGCAGCTTGGCGAAGGGTTCGAGGTCGATGGCCAGTTCCTCGGCGCTGGCGGTGACGACCGGCAATTCGAGATGGCTGTCCGCCGCGGCGCGGCCATGCCCCGGAATATGCTTGATGACGCCGACCGCTCCGCCCTCTTCCAGCCCGCGCAGCACCGCCGAGCCGAGCGCCGCGACCTGCATCGGATCGTGGCCATAGGCGCGGTCGCCGATGATGTCGTGCGCGCCGGGTTGCGGCACGTCCAGCACCGGCAGGCAATCGACGTTGATGCCGAGCTCCCGCAGCATCAGCGCCAGCGCCAGCGCATTGTGGCGCGCCGCTTCGATCGCCGAAACCGGGGCGACCTGATAAAGCGCGGCAAAGGCGGAGCCGGCCGGGAAGGCCGGCCAGTGCGGCGGCCCCAGCCGGGCGACGCGGCCGCCCTCCTGATCAATCAGGATCGGCACATCGTCCCGCCCCGCGAGCGCGCGCAGCGAGTCGGTCAGGCGGCGGACCTGTTCGGGCGTATCGACGTTGCGCTTGAACAGGATATAGCCGGCCGGCGCGGCGTCCCGGAAGAAACCACGCTCGGCGTCGGTCAGGGCAAGGCCGGAAAGGCCGAGGAACAGCGGGCTCAGGGCGTCACCACCGTGCATGCCTCGCCCGCCACCTTCAGGCGGCTGCACAGGCTCTGGGCGGACGTGGCGGAGATGCCGCCGGCCCGCAGCCGGTAGAGCGTCGCATCGCCGCTTTTGACCGGTGAGACCTGCTTCGCGAGGTCGCCGAGATAGGTATAGCGGCCCGACAGCGACTTCCACGCTGCCTCCGCCTTCGCCTGGCTGGAGAACGCGCCGAGCTGCAGGGCGGCGGCACCGCCCGTCACGGCCGGCGCGGCGGCGGCAACGGCCCGGGGCGCGGGCGCGGTCGGCACGACCTCCTCGATCTTGGCGGCGATCGACGTCGCCGGCGCCTTGGGTTCGGCCGCCTTGGGCTGGGTCGGCGCCTTGGCGGCCGTGGACGGCGGCAGGTCGCGCGTCAGCACGGCGGCGTCGCCCGCTTCGGCTGACGGCCCGCGCGCCACCGGCGCCTCGGGAACCGCCGTCAGGTCGATCGTGCCGTCGGGGTCGATGCCCTGCCCGGTGGCATAGACGCTGTCGCCCTTGCCTTCCACCGTCATCCCGCCGGGATCGCCGGGGCGGACCTTGTAGGGCTGGTCGGGCGCGGCGATCACGGTGCCGTCGCCGCTGGCATCGCCGCCGCTGAACCAGCTGCGCCACAGGCCGACGCCCACGATCACCAGCGCCAATATGCCGATGCCGATCAGCACCATGGCGACGGTGCGCCCGGAGTCGCCGCCCCGCCGCGTTTCGTCGTCCACCGGCTCAAGCCATGGCAGCGCATCATCGCGCTCGTCGTCGACGTTCCACACACCATCCCGGTCGCGCGCCATCAATGCATCTCCTCGGCCGCCGTCACCCCCATGACGGACAGGCCGTTACGGATAACCTGTCCGATCGTCGCGGCCAAGGCGAGACGCGCGCGGCTCACCGCATGATCCTCCACGATGACGCGCCGCGCCGGATCGTCATTGCCCTGGTTCCACCAGCCATGGAAGGCGGCGGCCAGGTCGTTGAGATAGAATGCGACCCGGTGCGGTTCATGGGATTCAGCGGCCCCCTCGACGATCCGCGGAAACTGCGCCGCCAGCTTCGCCAGCGCCAGTTCGCCCGCGTCCAGAAGCGACCAGTCGACCTCTCCCTGCGCCACGCCGGCCTCCGCCGCGCGCCGGCCGAGCGAGCGGATGCGGGCATGGGCGTACTGCACATAGAAAACCGGGTTGTCGCGCGACTGTTCGACCACCTTGGCGAAGTCGAAGTCGAGCTGGGCGTCGGCGCGCCGCGTCAGCATGATGAAGCGCACCACATCCTTGCCGACTTCGCGCACGACATCGGCCAGCGTCACGAAATTGCCCGAGCGCTTGGACATCTTGACGGGCTCGCCTGCGCGGAACAGGCGGACCATCTGCACCAGCTTGACGTCCAGCGGCACCTTGCCGTCGGTCAGCGCCGCGACCGCCGCCTGGATGCGCTTGACCGTCCCGGCATGGTCGGCACCCCAGATATTGACCAGCAGGTCGGCCTTTTCCGCCTTCTGCCGGTGATAGGCGAGGTCGCCGCCGAAATAGGTCCAGCTTCCGTCCGACTTCTTCACCGGCCGGTCCTGGTCGTCGCCGAACTGGCTGGCGCGGAACAGGGTCAGCTCAACCGGCTCCCAATCGTCCGGCGTCTCGCCCTTCGGCGCTTCCAGCACGCCTTCATAGATGAGATCGCGCGCACGCAGTTCGGCCACCGCCGCGTCGACCTTGCCGGCCGCCTGCACCGCCGCCTCGGACGCGAAGACATCGTGATGGATGCCGAGCAGCGCCAGATCCTCCCGGATCATCGCCATCATCGCCGCGACCGCGCGTTCGCGGAACAGCGCCAGCCACTCCGCCTCGGGCGCGTCGCGATAGCGGTCGCCGAACTCGGCGGCGAGGGCGGCGCCGACCGGCTTCAGATAATCGCCGGGATACAGCCCCTCCGGGATTTCGCCGACATCCTCGCCCAGCGCTTCACGATAGCGGATATGGGCGGAGCGGGCGAGCACGTCGACCTGCCCGCCGGCGTCGTTGATATAATATTCGCGCGTGACGTCATAG
>CAZACH010000150.1:0-3430 GCA_964483275.1 uncultured Sphingomonadaceae bacterium
GCCTGCGAAATCAGCAGATGCGGGCTGTCGAGGATGAGCGGGCGCGACGACAATATCGCACTCTGCGGCGCGCCCGGCGCGGTCCAGCCGCCAGGGCCAGCCGCGACCATGGCGGTGCGGGATGGGCATTGCGGGCAGGACCGGACCCGGCCGACCCGCGCCGGGCGGCCGGTGGCGGAGACCATCACCGCCGCCAGACGGGCCTTGCCGGCGGCGTCGCCGCCCGCCCCGGCAATCCGCTCGGGCGTCGGCCCCAGCCAGCCGCGACTGTCGGCGGGCCGATCGGGAACCCGTTCGTCCACCCAGCGGGAAATCCGTGCCGCGCCATCGGGCGCGCCCGCCGCGACGGTTTCCGCGAGAGCGCCGAGGCGGCCGCGCTCGCGCTTCCAGACGACATCGAACACGCCGCCGACGACGATGCCGAGCACGCCGATCAGGATCGCCAGCACGGCGACGCCGCGCCGGAGCCGGAGGCCCCGTCGTGCGTTGATCGGCCGCACCGCCGCTCCATTGACCCTGGTCCGCATCATGGGACATCTAGAGTCTGTCGGCGTCGAGCGGAAGCGGCACTGGCAGCAGGAGGACGCGATGTTTCATCCCATGACCCGTGGCGCGGCGATTGCGGCGCTGCTGCTGGCGGCGGCCTGCTCACCGGGATCGGAGCAACCCGAAGCGCCGGTCGCCAATGCGCAGGAAGGCGCCCTGCCGCTGCCCATGCCGACGCTGGCCACCGGACCCGCCGTCTCGATCGCCCGCACGACCGACGGGCTGGACTTCACCTACAGCTATCCCAACGAGGCGGCGGCCCTGCCCGCGCTCGACGCATGGCTGCGCAAGGATGCCGAGGCCGGGGAGCGCGACGCGAACGCCGCGCTCGCCAAGGCGCCGGCCGGCGAACGCCGCCATATCTATTCCAAACGCTGGTCGGTTCAGGCCAACGCGCCGGGCATCCTCAGCCTCACCGCGCAATATATCAGGACCAGGGGCGAGGAGCCGGTGCCCTTGATGCGCACTCTGCTGTGGGACAGGCAGGCGGCGCAGCCCGTCGCCTTCGCCACGCTGTTCAGCGACTATGCCGCCATCCTGCCGTCGCTTCAGGGGCGGGCGTGCACGGCGTTCGCCGAGGAACGTCGCCGCCGCCAGTCGCCGGCGACCGGGCCATGCCCGCCGCTGGAGCAGCTGCACATCGGCCTTGCCAGCGGCGCGGCGATCGGGCCGGTGCGGATGCTGCGGCTGTTTGCCGACCCCGGCGCGGCAGCCCCGGCGGAGGAGGGCAGTTACGAAGCCCGCCTGCCCGTCGACGATGCCATGGTCCGCGCCGTCAGGCCCGAATATCGCGGGGCCTTCGCCCCGGCGCTATAGAGGCATTACGGGCAGAAGCTGGGCTTGCGCACCGGCGGGCTCTGCCACGCGCCGCGTTCGTCGCGCCAGGTGCCGCCGGCCGGAACCCGCGATTGCAGCAGCTCGCAGGCAGTCGCGGCCGCCACTTCCTGAACCGTCACGCCGCGCTTGGCGGCAAGGTCGGTATAGGCCGCGCGACGCTTGATGTTGGTGGCGTCCACCCGCGACTTGAGGTCCGCCGAGCCACCCTTGGCGATGCCGAGATAGCCGTCGGCCTGCTCACCCACGATGCCCTGCGCGCGCGCCTGCTCGATCGCCTGATCGGCCTGCGCCTGGGCGGGACCGGCGGCCAACAGTCCGGCGAGGCCGGCAAGCGCGAATGTCATGAGATGCTTGGTCATCAGAAGATTCCCGGATTATTCTCGATCAGGCCCTGCACGTCCTTTTCGAGGCGAACGATGACTTCCTGACGGATGTTGACGTTGAGATTGATCTCGATCGGCCGGTCGGGCGCCTTCACCTGAACGCAGCCGGCGAGCGCAATGGCGGGGAGGCAGAGGGCCAGGCCCAGGCGAAACACGGACATGGCGCGCAAACTGGCCCCCCTGTGGTCTGTCGTCAACATTGAACGGATCATCGTTTTTCCTCGCTGTCGGAAGGCTGAACGTCGCCGCCGGCCGCCCCTTGCAAATAGGTCGCGGTCACGTCCGTGAAGGAACGCGCCGTGTTGAGCAGGCCCCGGAACGGCGCCTGGATGCGGATGTTGAACTTGAACGGCAGGCCCGTCAGCTTGGGCGCGAAGCTGCTGCCGGTGAGGTCGACCGGGGCTTCATTGGTGCCGTTGAACACCACCGAACTGACGATCTCGCCGTCGAGCGCGCCGTCCAGCTCGATGGCCAGTGCGCTGTAGCGCAGCGATTTCAGGGCGTCGAAGGCGAGCTTGCCGGCCGATCCGATATCCGCCTCGCTCAATTCGCCGACATAGGCCAGCCGCCCGCCCGGCTGGCGCGCGACCAGCCGGCCGCCGACGATGCGCCCGCCCTCGACGGTGAAGACCATCGGCAGCACGCCATCGAACAGGCCGCTGGCGGCGAAATTCTTGAAATCCATCTGATGGACGAAGCGCGCCGCATCCAGCCCCACGACGCGGAAGGTGAAATGGCGGTCGGACGGCTGGGCGAAGTCGAGCAGCGTCGGCTCAAGCGTCAGCTGGCCGCCGGCGAAAGGCCACTGGCCACCTTCCACCTGCACGCGCAGGCCGGACAGAAGTTGGTAGCGGACGGAGCCGCCCTGCACCGCGACGCCCGGATTGACCTCCGCCATCGTCGCGACCTGGCCGGGCGGGGTTTCGAGGCCGAGCAGATCGCTGAACCGGATTTCGCCCTTCAGCCCCGTGACCGGGCCGAAAGCGGCGGCCAGCGCGAGGCCGTCGCTGGAAAAGACGCCGTCGCTGGTGACGCCGCGCGCATCCCAGCGAATCGCGCCATCGCCCCGGACGACGCCGCTGACATTGGCGACGACGCCGCGCGTCAGGGGCGTCAGGTCGTCGGGCTGCACGGCCGCGCCGAAGGCCAGCCCCGGCACCGAAAAGGCGGCATCGCCCGCGCCACGGGTGAAGTCGTGCGTCAGCGTCAGGCCGGCCAGCGGCACCTGCTTGCCGATATGCGTGATCGCCGCTTCGCCCTTCAGCCGCTGATCGGCGAAGCGCAGGCTGACGTCCTCGGCGCGCACCGGCGTGAACCGCGCCGGATCGGCGGCATCCTGCACCCGGACCGAGCCGCCATTGGCCGTGACCACGCCGTCGTCGATGCGGATCGGCATCTCGCCCTGGTCGAACAGCAGCGGCACCGGGGCGAGCTTGCCGGACAGCCCCGTGACCTTGCCGGTCGCGCTGGCGCCGGTGAAGTCGAGCGCCACGCTTTCGGCCGCCGCGCGGGTCACATCCGCGCCCTCGCCCAGCCGCAGGGCCGGCTCGGCCAGCGCAAGGCCGATGGCCGGGCGCGCGCCGGCACCGCCGAGGCGAATGTCGAGACGCCGGGCATCGAGGGCGAGGGGACTCTCCCCCATCCGCGCGGCAAGGTGCGGATTG
>CAZACH010000150.1:3530-6084 GCA_964483275.1 uncultured Sphingomonadaceae bacterium
GAAAGGCGCCAGCCGCCATCCTCGACGCCGATGAACAGCGGCCGGGTGGTCAGCCGCGCATCACCCGCGGCATAGGACAGACCGTCGACCTGCGCCGACCATTGCCCCGCCCGCTCGCCGTCGATCAGCGTCACCGACAGATTGGGCAGGCCGCCGCCCGTCGCCCGGACCTGCCCTTCGACCGCGCGAAGGCCCTGCGGCCAGGCCAGCGTCACCGCCATCGCCGGGTCGCCCGCGATCGTCGCGCCGCTGTGTGCCGCGATGCGTGGCTGCTTGAGGATGACCGCGCCGCTGCCGCCGAGAATGCGGCCTTCGACCAACGTGTCGATATCGGCGCGGGCCAGCGCGGCGGCGACGGCGGACGCGGCCTTGCGCGCCACCGGCCCCACCGGCGTGCCGTCCAGCCCGGCCCCGGCCTCGGCGACCTGCCGGCGCAAGGATGCCGGCGCCACCGCGTCACGCACCGCGCCCCGGCCGTTGAGGACCACCGCCGTGCCGTCGAGCCGCCCCTCGACCCCGCCATCATAGCTCGCCTGCCGCACGGTCGCGCCCGAGGCGGCGATGTCGGTGGCGGCCAGGCGCAGGCGGCCGCGCAGGGTTTGCAGCGCCTCGGGAATCGAAACATCGACGGCGGCGCGCGCGGCGGCGAGCTGGAGGCCGGGGCGATCGGCGGGGCCGCAACGCAACCCACTGAGCGCCAGCGGTCCCCGGACGCCGATCTTGCGGTCGGCACTGGCGAGCGCGAAGGTGCCGGCGACCGCCTGTGCGTTGCAACCGGCGATTTGCGGGGCGGCGGCGCGCAGCGCGGCGCGGCCGTTGAAGCGCTTCGCCAGATTGCCGCTGCCGGCAACGTCGATCGCCACCGGCCCGGCCGGCGTCTCCAGCTCGACCCGCACATCCGATAGCGACAGGCCGATGTCGGGCAGGGAGAAAGGCTCTCCGCTCGGCTCGGGCAACAGACGGTCAATGCTGCCGAGCGACAGGCCCTGCTCGTTCAGGCGGCCGCGCAGCACCACCCGGCTGGCGCTGAGGCTCTCAAGCGCCGGGCCGCGCCAGCGCCAGCGCAGGCCGACGCGCGCCTCCCCGGCGACGAGGTCCGGCCGGTCGCGCGGCCCGACCCTGAGGTCCGCCAGCGTCGCCGCGCCCGGCCCGATCGCGACCAGCCGATAGCTCGCCGGAACGCCGCGCTTGTGCAGTTCCCCCCGGATCACCTGCTCGGCGATGGGGCCACGCTGGGTCCACAGCAACCCGAGCGCCACGGCGAACAGCGACGCCGTGGCCAGCCCGCCCCAGCGCCAGCGCCGCCCCCGGCCGCCCTGCTCGTGCCCCCCGTCGCTCACCGGCGGCTAGCGTTCGATTTCGGCAACGCGCTTCTTGATGTCCTTCGCGCGGTCGCCGGCCTGTTCGCGGATGGTGTCCGCCCGCTCCTCGAGCCGGTCGGCAATGCGGTCGCCTTCCTGCTTGATGGCGTCGGCGCGGTCTCGCGCCGCGTCGGCCGCGGCATCGACCTCGCGCGCCGGCGCGGCGATGGCGTTGTCGATGGCCCGGCCGGCCCGCGCGCCGGGGCCATTGTCTCCGGCAACGACGCTGTCATTGGCACGATCGGCCTCCTTGCCGCTCTTCTCATAAGGGCCATCCCCGCATCCCGCCAGCGCCATCAGGGCAAGCAACGGCGCATAATGCCAATTGAACTTCATCGCATCTCTCCATCGTTACGGTAACGCATTCAAACGGTTCGGGAACGAAAAGGATCATTTCGCCCGCTCTGGCGCGTCGATCCGCCAGCTTGTAGGGCTGCGCGGATGGCGGGGGCCGAGGATCATCACGGACACAGGGCAAGGCTGCGCGCGCGGCTGGTCGAGGGCGGCCCCGACGCGCTGCTCGATCACGAACTGCTCGAATATCTGCTGACGCTCGCCATTCCCCGACGCGACACCAAGCCGCTGGCCAAGGAGCTGTTGCGGCGATTCGGCGGCTATGCCGCCGTCGTCGGGGCGAATCACGCGGAGCTGACGCAGGCCGGCCTCAGCGACGGCGCCGCCGCCGCCTTGAAGATCGCCGAAGCCTCGGCCCTGCGCATGCTGAAGGCCGGTGTCGTCAACCGGCCGGTGCTGGCGAGCTGGTCGTCGCTGATCGACTATCTCACCGCCGACATGGCGCATCGCCCGATCGAGCGGGTGCGCCTGCTGCTGCTCAACGCAAAGAACATGCTGATCCGCGACGACCTGCTCGCCGAAGGGTCGGTCGACCAGGCGCCGGTCTATACGCGCGAGGTCATCAAGCGGGCGATCGACCATCATGCCTCGGCGATCATCCTGGTCCACAACCATCCCAGCGGCGACCCGCGCCCCAGCCGCGAGGACATCCAGACGACCCGCGCCATCGCCGAGGCCGGCAAGCTGCTCGGCATCGCGCTCCACGATCATGTCATCATCGGCAGCAGCGGCCACGCCAGCTTCAGGACGCTGGGTCTGCTCTAGGGGCGCAGGCCGGTGCGGACCAAAACGGAACGCCCTCAACTGCCCGCCATTTCCTCGACCGCCCGCTCGGCCTG